>NZ_JAJNIU010000008.1:0-123260 GCF_022386355.1 Mammaliicoccus sp. L-M44
AGGTACTAACTCTGAAACAGAAATCATTTCATATTGGTCACGTTTATTCTCGGATTTATTTAACATAGAATCAACTCCTAAATAAAATTTCTACTATATTATAAAACGGATTGTTAATTTTTAGTATTTTTTAGCGCTGACTCCTGCGGGAACAGCATGATTCGAAGACTACAGGCTGAGAACATGCGCGCGGAAAGCATGCGCATAAAAAAATGCCGGCAAAGTCTAAGACTTTGTCGACACTCTGATATTTCAGGATATTTTCGTTTATCCATCGGTACATTATCCACTGTATCAGGAAATTCTGTACGCTTTTTTACCCATTGTCCATCTTCAAAAAATAAACCATCAATTGTCTCATTTTCAAGATCAACATCATCATAAGTAAATACAAAAAAGTCTATATTATAAAAATTACTTATATATGTTAGTGTTCTTCCAAGTACACCTTTTTTATGCTTTTCTCGTAATAATCCTACTTTCATAAACAAAATCCTCTCTTAATTAATTTTTATTTCAAATGCTCGATTTTCCCAGTCTGTTTCAATATATTCTTTACCTTCAGCAATAAATTCTACTATTTCTTTAAATTGTTCATCATTCACATAATCAGGACACCAAAAAGTATCCAAATTATTTGCGTAGAATGGCACTAATCTAAGTTTAATTTCATCATTTTCAAGAAACTTCAATTTAGTTAAGAAACCATATGGTAATGCATCATGTTTATCAAATTCACCGTTACTATTAAAAATCCCATTTCCCATACTATAAACAATCACTGTGTTGTTATATCTTCTCAATTTTTGAATTGTATGAGGACCGTGTCCAAGTATTAAATCGCAACCACTATGAATTAATTGTTCTGCATTCTCAACTTGATACGGTAAAATTTGTTTAAAATCAACACCCCAATGAGGTTGTACGATTATAAAACAATTAGGATCTTCTTGTTTCTTTCTTCGAATTTCTTCATTTATTAAATATAATGGTGCCACACCTGCATCATGACCAATAGCGTAAAAATCGAATTTACGATATGCAATTTTGCGATACCAATAGCCATTATAAATATATACATTTCTATTATTTATATTTAAATGTATCGGTGCTAAAGCTTCTTTAGAGTTCAGACCAGCACCAAATACTTTTAAATCGTTATTTTTAAAGCCTTCAATAGTCTGTTTTAAACGATTAAGTCCGAAATCCATCGCATGATTGTTTCCTAAAGAAACAGCATTTAAATTTAATGATCTTAATGCATTTAATGTTTTTTCTTCATTTGCCCATAATAAAAATGGTTTCGCACCTTCTAAATTTGATACTTCACCTTCTTCAGTAAATACTGCTTCAAAATTGATAATGTTATATCCATTTGGATCAAAGAATGTCTTTAAATGCTTCAATGAATGATCATAACCATAACGCATTAATGCATCTTCTTGATTGCGCTTTTTTCGACGTTCTGTATAAAATTCTCCAAAGTATGTATCACCTAAAAAATTAATTTCTTTTTCTCCTGTGAATGTTTCAACTTCTAATTTAGGCGCTTTAATATCGAATTGAATTTCGTCCATTGCTTCTTTCAGTAAGAAATCTCTATGAAACGCGTTATCTGCACCCATTACAGCTAGTAACACACGCTCATTATTAATGTTAGTTAAGACAATCCCACTATTATCATGTGACCCAAATAAGTAGTTGCATACGACACGATCATCAATATCTATGAAACTTGGATTTTCATAAACAGTGCCACGATAATCAACTAATGAACTATTATATAATTTAAAATCTTTTTCATATTGGCCAAACATTTTTTCTCCAATCTTCAAAAGATCTTTTATCGTATAAGATTGAGGCTTATTTTTCATCTTTCTACCACTAATATTTATAGCAACCTGCTTTTCTAAATCATACTCATCTCGCTTCACTTTCACTTTGATAGCAGGATTATTTCTAGTAGGATCTAGATATTCTGCGATAGCCAATACTGCTGCATTACAATTAAGATTAATGACTAATTGTAATAACTTATATATCGTAATTTCTTTCCCTTCTTCTAAAAACACTTTATCTTTTCTAGAAGTTTTAGAAATAAATTCACTAATTTTCACACTTGCTTGTAGTTTAATCTTTTTATATTTAAGCAAATCTAAAACATAATTTAAAAATAGAGCATTACCCAGTCCATAATCATTTTTGTCTTTATTGCCCTTATCATATAGTACTTTTTTATCACTTAGACGCATCGCCACGACTTTATAATTATTCATACACTTAACTCCTTCATAAATAAAATTAATAGAAAGAATCTATAATCACTTTTTGAACTTACTAAATTAAATATACCAAATAAAAATAATATTACACTAATTTCATGTTAATCCTCTTTTAAGCATTTTTACATTTACATTTTATTACAATTATTAGACCTTTACAATATTAATTACATTTTATTACAATTATTAGCCCTTTACTATATTAATTACATGTTATTTTGCGAACTAAAATGTGCGGATATTGTTTTGTTTTAATAATATTTATATTTTATATATATTATAAATCTTCTCTATCCTTATAATATTCACTTTTTCACCTTGCCATTTAATATAATAATTATATAAACTCTATATACCAATATAAATAAATAAAAATAGAAGGGAATTTTAAATAAAGTTGGAAAATGGACTTATAATATCCATTTAAATATATATTATACATCAGGAGTTGATTAAGTTGGACAAAGCCACTCGTGTATTATCATTACTCACGCGTCTATTAAATGGGGATGTTGTGAACAAGTCAGAGTTTAGCAATATTGCAAATGTTGGAGAAAAATCGATACAAAGGGATATTAATGATTTAAATATGTTTTTCTATGAGAGTGATTATTGGAATAACAAGAATACTAAAATCGTTTATAGTCGTTCACTAGATGGATACGTACTTTCAAATGGTTCCTATTCAGCCGATAGCTTAGCACTGTTAAGTCTATTAATTAAAATCAAAAGCTTAACACCTATGTTGCACAAAAGTGTTTATAACCTTTTCTTAGATAATATTTCGCTTAACCGTATTGAAGATAAATACATTCTAAAAAGTGTTTTGAATCACTTTAATTTACGTTCCGAACCACTACCAGGTATTCATTTAATGAATTTGCAAGAATGTATTACGAAAGGGTTAAAAGTTCGTATTGAATTAGATAAAAAGTTGGTTGTAAAGCCATTGTCTCTTATGTATATGCACTATGATTACTGGTTAACTTATGAGTATGAAGCTAAAATTCATACCGTTAAAGTTCAAGATATTAAGTCAGTATATATTTTAGAAGCTTCTACATATGAAAATGTACCCAACTTACAACCTGTTAAATTTGAAATAGACGTATCTATTTGGGATCAGTTTAAACAGCAATTTTCAATCAAAGAAATCTTAGAATACAAAGATAATAAAATTATCGTCTTAGTATCGTGTACAGAACTAGACTCCTATTACATAGCATATCAACTAGCACCACTCGCACGCATGTTAGGTCCACAAGCTTATATCGATGCCTTTATAAACCGTTTAGACAAAATAAAACACACATACAAAGTAGAATGATTTATGAAGAATTTATTAGGCGTTTGTTTAGTATTAGTTCTATTATTAGCAGCATGTGGAAAGAATGTAGATGGTACATACTCAAATAAAGATTTTAGTATCACTGCAAATAGTGAGACTGGTGAAGCATCATTACATATGGATGCACTAGAATCAGGTGGACTATTTGGCATAGGTGCAAATGACGGAACCTTAGACGGAAAAGTCAATGCAGATGAAAAAGTCATGACATTTAAAATGGAAGACGGTCAAGATCTACAACTTAATTATAAAGTCAAAGGAGACAAACTCATCATCGATAGTCCAGTCGGATATGGTAACGGCGATGGAGAAGTAGAGTTGACTAAAGAATAGGAGTAGAGACTATATATGAAAAAACTATTAGGAACTTTTTTAGGACTAGTTATTATTCTTACAGCTTGTGGGAAAGGAGATAACTTAGTAAACAATAATGATGGTATTTACACATATCGATTACATGTTTCATCACCTCAATATGTTGATCCTTTTTACGAGTATGAAGGAATTGTTATATTCAAAGATAATAAATTAAAAATTTATGGTACCCATAATAATTCACCAGATGAAATTATAGCTTCAAAAAAAGCTAACAAAAATGATGTATTTCAACAATCAAATCCTATTAAATTTAAAACAGACGGTTCTTCGTTGATAACTGATGAAAAAGGAAATGAGACTGGAGATTATAGTAACACTATATTTTCTGAAAAAAACATAAAATTTATAAGAGACATAAAAAAAGATGGGGATAATTTTGAAGGAGTTTATAAACTTAACGATAAAGATGACGGAATAAAAATAACGTTTAAGCCATTAAAAAATAAAGATAAAAAAGTATTATATAAATAAAGGAGAATAATTATGAATTTAGAAGAAAAAAGTTATATAGAATCTCAAGTAGCAAACAAAGGTAAAAAAACAGGCATTGCTTATATTCTTTTAATACTTCTAGGAGGATTTGGTGCACACCGTTTCTATCTAGAAAAAACAGGTTCAGCTGTTGGTTTACTACTATTAACACTACTCACTGGTTGGATGACATTTTTTATTCCATCTTTAATATGGATTATTGTCGATGCATGTTTAATACCTGGATATATAAATGAAAACAACGAAAAAATAAGAAGAGAAGCAACAAATGAAATTAAAACTATAAGAGGAAAATAAGAATATGAAAAAATTATTAAGCATTTGTTTAGGGGTAATTATTTTATTGGCCGCTTGAGGTTCTGATAGTAAAAGTGATGAAAAGTCTAAAGAAAATAACACTTCTAATTCACAACAAGAAAAGAAAAATAATTCGGAATCAAATAGTAAAGTCAGCAGTATAGATGAAGAATACGAAAAGGAATGGCAAGAAGCAAATACAGTAGACTCATCTTCAGAAGATGATTAAGATGTAGATGAAGATTTATACAAACATGAATATGATCAAAATTATGTAGTATCTAAGAAAGAAGAAGAACAATTGAAAAAATTGTTATATAAGAGTACGAATGCTTATGGAAAGATAACTGAAATTGACCACATATGGCAATACGGTGAAGAAGATAGACATTATCCAACGTTTGTAATTGATGGACAAAGCATTATGTATGACGGGCATAATAAAAATTTATTTGAAGATGAAAGTAGTGAAGGATATCAAATTAAAAAAATTGATGATCAGTCTATTGAAGCTGTTATAGCAAAAACACCTAAATCTCAACTTAATGAAGTGAGTGATCCTGTACTTAAAAATAGTAAGATGATTATAACGTATATTGATGATAATACAATCAAAATTAAAAAAGATGATTTTCCAGCAGAAACGCTACATGCATCTATTAATAATTATGAAGAATAAATGATCAGTTTGTTTTTTTATATGGATTAATATTTTCCACTAAAATCATGATTAAACTACGTTTAATCTAGGCTATTTGTGGCTCTTTTACGAGCCACATTGCCAACTTTTTAAGATTCATGGCAGCACAAATAAGCGTGGTGTCCATGGAAACTTTTTTAATTCCTCTATATCTAGTCCATCTCATACCATGCTGTTCTTTTGCATCACCAAATCGTCTTTCTACTGTTTGACTTCTTAGTTTATATGCTTTTTTTATTGTATCTACAAACCTTAAATCTTCGATTATATCTAAATCATCTTGCCATAACGGTAAGCTACGTTAGTTTCAATTTCTTTAATAGTTTGCCTCATTGATTTTATGCCAAATAATCTTTGAATCAGTAAGATCTTAACTAAGATAACAGGATCAATAGAAGGACGTCCGTTATCTAAACAGTATTTATCTTCAACAAGTTCATAAACGAAGTTTAAATCTAATATTTTATCAACTTTTCTCAATAAATGATTTTTAGGTACTAACTCTGAAACAGAAATCATTTCATATTGGTCACGTTTATTCTCGGATTTATTTAACATAGAATCAACTCCTAAATAAAATTTCAACTATATTATAAAATGGATTGTTAATTTTTGGTATTTTTTTAGCGCTGACTCCTGCGGGAATAGCATGATTCGAAGACTACAGGCTGAGAACATGCCCGCGGAAAGCATGCGCATAAAAAAATGCCGGCAAAGTCTAAGACTTTGTCGACACTCTGAGACGCTCAATTCTTGAGCGTCTTTTTTGAATAAAAGAAATAAAAAAATAATCATCACAACTTTAGCTAGTTAATGGTTATTTAAAAATAATTATACAGCTACCGTCACTTAAACGGGCTTGTTGAGGTAATGTGTTCCAGCACGTTACCTTTATTTGATTATAGAATATCATGAAAAAATACAATTTGTCTAGTGTCTTAAACACCTGAAGCTCAATTCTCGAGCTTCTTTTTCTTTCTTCTCTTAATGATTTCTTGTGTAATCAAAATAACAACAATCACCAGCATAGGGTATATTCTGTAATCGGGAGAAACGAATAATCTAATCAAGATGAATGCGATAATTAATGAGCTAAACTGTATTAAGTATTCTTTAGTAAAGATATTATATCTATCTTTTTTATATTTATTATTTTCTAAAACTAGTGGTGTAGCTACTGATATTCCTATTATTGCACCAATTAATGACGCTAAATCCACTTTATTGAAGATAATAAGTTGGGTTAATACAATAATTGAAATCATATACAATCCATACGTCACACTATAAAACAATTTCTCCTTCATTCTTCTCAGCTCCTTAATTTAAATGGATTTTGAAGTTTACACCTTTTGTAGTTGGCATAATTTTAACGGTTCCGTTATGAAATGTGATGCAATCCATAATAATCGTTGAACCGATACCGTGTCCTTCTTTGTTGTCTTTTGTTGTGTAATTTGAATGAAGCATGTGTTTCTCTGTTGTCTTGCTTATGCCGACACCGTCATCTTTGTAGTTAATTTCTAAACCTTCATTTATATTCTTAATGTTGATTTCGATGTTTGGATTGCGTTTATTATGATCGATACTATTATCTATAAGGTTCATCATCATACGTTCAAAATATAGTTTATTGCCATAAAATTTTTGTTCTGTTAATTCATTGATAATTTCAAGCTTGTCATATTGTATCGTTCTTCTCAGCTGCTTTAATGTTTCTGTAATATCGAATGATTCTTTATGAATGGTCATTTGATCTGTTTCATATCTGAAGTTATTGTTTAAACTATCAATCAATTCAGTCATATATGCAGCTTTATCTGAAATTAAAATCGCATATTTCTTAGTGTCTATTTCTTCTGATGATAATAGTTTGGCGTAACCATAAATAGATGTTAAAGGTGATTTTAAATCATGAGATAGCTGATTAAGCCATTTCTCGCGATAGTAATTAATTTGATTTTGATAAATTTTATCTTCAGTCAGTTGTAAGTTTAAGCTTTCTACAGAATCATTAAGTTCTTTAAATAATTTTTTGCTTCTTTTGTTGTAGTGTTTAGAGCTTGGCTTAAACAATTTACCTTTAGAAAGATTTTCTATCCAATCCGTATAGAAGAATAATGGCTTAGAAAGTCTTTTAGAAATGATAAATGCGAAAATAATTACTAAAATCATGTTGAGTAAAAGTAACAATAAGTATGTTAATGCTAAAAATTTAAATGTCTTATTTTCAATGTCATTAAACTCATCTGTATATTGAACTTTATGATAAGCAGGATTATCTATAAATTTTAATTGATTATCCTTTTCGACATGATAATATTTATTATAATTATTGATATACAAGCTACTTATCAGTTTTTTAGTATCAATTTTTTCTATTGAATGTATGTGATGGTTGTGAGATTTTGGATAAATTAATATGACGCTATAGTCATCACTACGAAATGGAATGCCTTGTATATTGTATAAGTTTTCAACAATTTTATTTTTCAAATTCATTTGTTTTTTAGGATAAAGGACATTGGCATCTTTATCGATAATATACAACTGAACATGATTGTCTTTTAATTTTTGTTTTAAATCATCACTCAGTTTATAGCCATTTTCTTCATTTGATATTGAAAAATCCATATAAAAATCATCAACATCATCTAAATCGGAATAAGAAATTTTTATAACATTTGTAAAGAAAAGCCATATGCCAATAACACCTATAATAAAAGTAATCGTAAGAAAAATAAAAATGTATTTCGTGAATTTCCATGTGAATCTTTTATTCATTTCATTAACCTCTATATATGTAACCTTTTCCTCGAACTGTCTGTATGAGCTGAGGATTATTCGGGTCATCTTCTATTTTTTTGCGTAATGTTCGAATGTGAACCATTAATGTATTGTCATCCACACTGACTGAATAACCCCATACACGTTCGTATATTTGACTCTTCGTCAAAACTTGGTTTTTATTTTTAATGAAATAAGCTAGAAGGTCATATTCTCTTGATGTCAGATTAGCTTTTTTATTATTTGTGATAACGTCAGTTGTATCTAGATTGACTTGCAAGTTCTTATTGTGATGCGTATTGATATTTTTAATATGTACAGAGACGCGATAAGCAAGTTCAATAGGATCAAATGGTTTCTTTACATAATCTACGGCACCATTTTCAAACCCTTTATAAACATCTAAATCAGAATCTTTCGCTGTAACGATAATAAGTTTAGTATCTTCATGTTTAATATATTTCACGAGTTCATAGCCGTTTTCTGATTTTAAGTTTAAATCAAGTAACACGACATCAAAGCGATGGGCTTTTAATTTTGCTTCAGCTTCTGGTTTGTCACTTGCTAAATATATGTCACCTAATTGTTTATTAGATAAGGATATTTTTATCAATGTTTGTATATCTAAATCATCTTCTACTATTAATATTTTGGCAGTCATTTTTACACCTCTATATTATTGTATATTTTCATTTTATATGTATCTACACGTATATGTAAAATTAAGTCAGATTTAAGGTTTATATAAGTCAGATTTTATTTTAACTTGTTAATATAATATGTGAGGTGAATAGAATGAACAGAATAGAAGTTGCCGATGCACTAAGAGGATTTAGTTTATTTGGCATATTTATGGCCAATTTATTAATTTTTCAATTTGGTTTAACAGGGCAATTATACATAGATCAGTATCATTTAAGTGGTTTGAATCAAACAATTTATCATATTATCAAGATTATATTTGAAGGCAGCTTTATGCCCATATTTGCGATTTTATTTGGTTTTTCTTTAGATAAGCTCTATCAATCTATGAAAAGTAAACAAGTTAAACGTCCGAGAATTAAGCTGTTAAGAAGAGCCATTTTCTTATTAATATTAGGTAGTTTACATGCTTATTTTATATGGGAAGGAGATATCTTATTTGGTTATGCACTATCGATGTTAATCGTGATTCCATTCATTTTATTGAATCGTAAATTTTTTAAATGGGTGACGATTATTGGATTTGGGTTCATATTAGCAATGTCAGTGGTTTCTTTATTTGATACTTCAGGTCCTATTATAGAAACGAGTGATAAAGCTTCGTATGTGCATGAAGTTAAAACATTATTTAGTGAAGGTAGTTATTGGGATATTCGTGAAGCGGATGATACTATACAAGATCCGAAATTCATGCAATTAAAAGCAATGCTTGGCGATAATACAGGATGGTTATTTGTAATGATTCTGTTTATAGAAGTTCCATATTTCACACTAGGTATATGTTTGTCCAAATATAAATGGTTTGAAAAAAGTATCAAAGATCAACACATTTCAAAATGGTTTATATATTTAATACCCGTATGGATATTAGGGAAGTCATCTTATTTATGGTTATCGAATGAAAATGTGACAGATAACATAGCTATAATATTTGGTATATCGCTGGCCATTGGTTTTATTTGTTTATTTAAATACTTATATCAAACGTATCAACAAAACGTAATATTTAGAGGATTTGAAAGCCTCGGTAAAATGTCGTTATCGATGTATATTCTACAAAGTATTATCGGAACACTCATTCTATATGGCTATGGATTAGGATTCTTTGGTAAAGATATACTCATAGTGACATCGTTTAGTTTTATGTTAATTTATGTATTACAAATGATTTTCGCAACATGGTATCAAAAGCATTGGCGATATGGTCCGCTAGAATATATACTTCGTATGTTTACACATTGGAAAATTAAAGTAGGGAAGAGGAGATGAAATAATAATGATTGAAACAGTTAAGAAAATCGCACGCATATTATTTGTCGTATTTTCAGGACTATTAGTCGCAAGATATGTCATTCAGCAGCTTAATCAATTTACTGATTTGCAATTAAGTTGGTTCTATTTAGAACATGTGCCATATAGTTTCATCATCATTGTTATTTTATATTTTATTTGTATTGTCGTTTATAGTTCATTGCGTACATATGAACAAAGAGATTAGTTTAAGTATATAAAGAAAGGGAGCCGGACGTGTTGTCCAGCTCCCTTTTTTGATTGCTATTCTTTCGGTTTAATAGATTTAACATTTTTAAATCCGCTTTTCATACTTGCAAGGTGTTCCATGAAATCGTGCCACTCTGTACCAGCTTCTTCAAACGTTTGCTGTAATAATTCATTTTGTGCTTGGTTTAATTTATGAACTAATGCACTACCTTCTTCAGTAGTATATAAATGTTTTACACGTCTATCGTTATCAGAGTCTACATATCTAATTAATTTTTTCTCTTTTAATTTTTTTAATGAAGCGTGAGAAGCTTGTTTAGATATTTCAAGTGTATCTAATAAATCTTTAATTGTTATACCTGGCATTTGATCTATAAAAAATAAAAATCTATGATGTTGTCTGTTCATGCCATGATTTTTAATAATATCGTCAGCTGTATTGATAAATGTTTTGTATGCGAAATAAAAAAGCATATGATCATAATTGTTTTTATTATCCATTGTGTCGACTCCTTTTCAACTATTATAAAGGATAGTTGTTAAAAATTCATTTTTAGGTCAATGATGTTGACTTAATTTTAAAGTAGGTATATACTAAGAATTGTTATAGGGATTATTAAACATTTGATATTTAATCAAAGGTTTATTTTTTACATTAATAGGTCAACTATATTGACTTAAATTGATTCGTAAAAATAGAAAAGGAGAATCGGATATGAAAAAACGTGTTGGGGAATATTTAATGGATTCATTAAGTACAGTCGGGGTAGAAAAAGTATTTGGTGTTCCTGGAGATTTTAATTTAGCATTTTTAGACGATATTGTAAGTAGAGACGATATGGAATGGGTAGGCAATACGAATGAATTAAATGCAAGTTACGCTGCAGATGGTTATGCAAGAATGAATGGTATTAGTGCAATGGTCACTACATTTGGCGTTGGTGAACTAAGTGCAGTTAATGGAATTGCCGGATCATATGCAGAACGCGTGCCAGTGATAGCTATTACAGGTGCACCAACAACAGTTGTTGAAGAAGCGGGTAAATATGTTCACCATTCATTAGGTGAAGGTAAGTTTGATAGTTATAGAAAAATGTTTAAAGAAATCACAACAGCTCAAGGTTATATTACAGTAGAAAATGCTCAGACTGAAATTCCAAGATTAATTAATGCAGCATTAGCTGAAAAAAGACCTGTTCATATACATTTACCAATCGATGTAGCTCAAGCAGAAATTGAAGTTGAAGAAGACTTCAAACCAGCTGACGTGATCAATCAAGATGTTTCTCATTACATTGAAATGGTACAACAAAAATTAAAAACAGCTCAGCAACCAGTTATCATTACAGGACATGAAATTAATAGTTTTAAATTACATGATGAATTAGAACGCTTTGTAGAACAAACTCAAATTCCAGTTGCACAACTTTCTTTAGGTAAAGGTGCATTTAATGAAGAAAGTCGTTATTATATGGGCATTTATGATGGTAGTATTGCAGAAGAAGAAATTAGAAATTATGTAGATAACAGTGATGCTATTTTAAATATTGGTGCTAAATTAACAGATTCAGCAACTGCAGGTTATTCATATGGATTTGATATTGATGATGTCGTAATGATCAATCACTTAGATTTCAAATTAAATGATACAACTTCATCAGAATATACATTACCAAGTTTAATGAACGGATTACTTGATATTGAATTTAAAAATGCAGCATATTTCCCAGAAAATAATCGTCCTGAAAAAGGTGATTACACAGTTGATAATGCGCCACTTACACAAGAAACTTACTTTAAAATGATGCAAGACTTTATCGGATTAGATGATATCATCTTAGCAGAACAAGGTACTTCATTCTTCGGTGCGTATGACCTTAACTTATACAAAGAAAATACATTTATTGGACAACCATTATGGGGATCAATCGGTTATACATTGCCAGCAACAACCGGTACACAAATGTCTAATTTATATAGAAGAAATATATTATTAATCGGTGATGGTTCATTACAATTAACAGCACAAGATATATCAACAATGATTAGAAACGACCTTAAACCTGTTATTTTTGTTATTAATAATGATGGATACACAGTTGAAAGAAAAATCCACGGTGAACACCAAGTATATAATGATATTCAAATGTGGGACTACAAAATGTTACCAGCCGTATTTGGCGGTAAAGATACAGTAGCCGTTCATGACGTAGAAACATCTGCCGATTTAGAAAATGTATTCTTAAAAATTAACAACGAACCAAATCAAATGCATTTCATAGAAGTTAAAATGGGCGTATCAGACGCACCAGAAAAACTAGACGCAATCGGACAAGCATTCTCTAAACAAAATAGTTAATACAAAACCCCCTAAACCATTAATCATGGATTAGGGGGATTTTTTATGTGAAGAGGATGGAGAAGGGTTATATGGGTGTAGCAATTTCTTCCACCAATTTATTTAATTCTAGAATGTTATTCTTACAAGTTGATTTCAGTTGTTTTCTGGAAGAATTAATACCATCATCTACATATGCTTTTGCGGCATCACTCCATGTAGCTCTACCACATAATACACCATTAAACTTAGATCCTGACTTATATGCGAAGTTTAATGTATCTAAAAATAATTGTGACGACACTCCAGCACTTAAGAATATAAAAGGTAGGTTGGTAGCATTAGATTGTTCCAGGAAGAATTCAGCAGCTTCTTCTTTTGTATAAATATATTCATTCTTAGCATATCCCTCTACAAAGTTCATATTAACCGGAACTTCTACTTTTAGTACATCTACATTAAATCTTGATTCACTGTAAAGACGCATGGCATTAATCACTTTATGTGGCTTTATCTTAGCAAACTCAATTCCTTTTTCATCACCAATAGAGTCATCATATGTTAAGATTTCTAGGAAAAAAGGTAATGATTCTGATACACATTCACTACCAACTCTCTCTACAAAAGCTTCTTTTTGACTATTTATTTCATCTGACTCATTAATGTCTACATAGATTAGTAGTTTGATAGCATCTGCACCTTTAGATTTTAAGTTTTTTACTGAACAATTTGGAATTAAGTCAGGGATTCTTCCTGGTGTTTTTTTATCATAACCTGTTTTTTCATATGCCATAATTAAACCACAATTTGCATCTCTTATATTAGCTGCTTCTATACCAAATTCAGGATCTAATAATATAGACGATGCATAAGGTGTTAATTCATTCGAGACCAATTCTTTAAAATTAGATATTTCAGTATATGAAATGTTTTCGCCCATCATTCTTTTTAAAGCACCTCTTTGGTCTATAGCTAATGCAGTAATAATACCATTATTGTTAGTTAGTTTTTTTAAGGATTTCATTTCTTATTCACTCCACTTAATAGATTTACGATTTCTTCTATTGAATTTGAAGATATTAGTTGATTTGTAAATTCTTTGTCCATTAATTTTCTAGATAGGTTAGCTAAAATATTTAAATGTTCCTCACCATTATTTTCTGGTACTAATATACTTATTAAGAAATTAGTAGGCTTCTCATCTAAAGATGGCCATTCAATTTCATTATCCATTTTAATTACAATTAGACTTGACGTACTTATTGATTTATCTGATACATGAGGTATAGCTATACCATTCTCCATACCAGTACTACTTTCTGCTTCGCGAGCTTTCAAACCTGCAAAGACTGAATTGAAATTATCTGAAACATTTGTTTCAACTGATTGTTGGGCAATAAACTCTAAAGCACTTTCTTTGTTATTGAAAGATTTATTTAAGAAAACTCGTTTACTGTCTACTAAGTTGTTAGTAGATTTGATTTTAGACTGTTCATCAGACTCATTACTTTTAGTAACATATCTTTTTTGTTCGATTGACATTAATATTCCAGCAACAAGAGCACCAATGATTATTGATACTACCCAGAAAATTGGATGAGTAACTACAGGTAATACTATAAATCCACCATGTGGAGCTGGAACTTCAACTTTCAACATATATGTGAGTATTGCAGCTATAGACGAGCCCACCATAAGTATTGGGATAATAATAAATGGTCGTTTAGCAGCAAATGGAATCGCACCTTCAGTGATATGTGTTGAACCAAGTAAAAAGTTGACTAATCCAGCACTCGTCTCAGATTGACTGTAATATTTTCTAGATAATAATACTGAGAATCCAGTTGCTAATGGAGGGACTATACACGCAGCTGATACTCCAGCCATGAAAAGATGATTACCTTGTGCTAATAGAGCAGTACCTGTTACATACGCTGCTTTATTAACTGGTCCACCCATATCAAATGCACACATTATACCGACAATTAAACCTAAAATTATTGGATTTGAGTCTTGGAAACCTGCTAAAAAGTTCATCATACCTTTATTAATAAATTCCATAGGTATTGATAAATACCACATGATAAAGCCTGCAATAAAAATACCCAAAACAGGTAGTAAAAATATTGCTTTCAAACCATCTAGTGATTTAGGTAAATTTTTTAGAGATTTTTGTAATAATAATACGATGCCACCAGCTAAGAAACCTCCTGCAATACCTCCTAGAAAGCCTGTACCATTTGTATCAGCTATCATACCAACGATAAAACCTATAACTAGACCTGGCCTATTGGCTATTGATTGTGCTATATATGCACTAAGTATAGGAACCATTAGTCCCATAGCTAAGCCGCCTATTGTATTCATTTGTTCAGCGATTACATTATATTGGTCAGATTTTGGATCAGCAGAGTATATGCCAAACATGAATGATATAGCAGTCATAACACCTCCTGCTACTACGAAAGGAAGCATATGCGAAACACCATTCATTAAATGAACATATATTTTATGCCACATATTAGAAGAAGTATTTTCTTGATGCTCAGAATTATCTAATTGATTATTCGTAGATTGATAAATTGACACATCACCTGAAATAGCTTGATCGAGTAACTGATTTGCTTGCTTAATACCTTTAGATACTGAAACATTAATAACTTTCTTCCCTTTGAATCTGTCGATATTTACATTTTTATCAGCTGCAATAATAATGACTTCTGCTTCGTCAATTTCTTTTTTACTAAATTCATTTTCAGTTCCTCTTTGTCCATGCGTTTCTACTTTAATTGTTACATTTTTATTTTTAGCAGCATTTTCTAGTGCTTCAGCTGCCATGAAAGTATGTGCTATTCCCGTTGGACATCCTGTAACTCCTAAAAATTGATATTTCATTAATATCACCCCTGTTTAGTAACGTTTAATGTTGAAATTTGAATCTCTTTCAATAATTCTTTGGTATCGCTAAAATCTGTGAGTCCTGATTTAAATGCCGTAGAAGAACCGGCAACAACAGCTTTTTTGAGAGCGGTAGCTTCATCTAAAGTTTCTTGAAAAGTATGATAAAATGTTGCTAAAATTGTATCTCCAGCTCCAGCTGTATTTAAAACTTCACCTTTAGGAGCAGTACAATGATAACTACAATATTTATTGAAAAAATATGCTCCATTTTCTCCAACAGATACTAAAACATTTTGACACCCCTCTTTAATAAGTAGATTGGATACATATGCGATGTCTTTATCAGATTTTAGATCATGGTTAGGGAAAAGGTTTTGTAACTCTTCTTCATTAGGTTTGATTAAAAACGGTTTATATTTAATAATTTCTTTTAGAATAGGATGGCTGGTATCAATAATTAATTTAAATCCTATTGATTTTGATAATTTTGCAATTGTTAATAATATTTCACCATCAATACTTTTGGGAAGACTTCCAGATACAAAAAGAATATCATTACTATTCAAATTTTTTATTTTGGATAATAGTGTATTTATCTCATTTTTCTTAATGGTAGGTCCCGAATTAACAATTTTATATTCACCTTGGTTTGATTTAAGAAATACATTAATTCTAGTATTACCTTCTACTTCAATAAAATCTGTTTGAATTTTCATTTTTTCTAATTCATCTTTGACAAATTTCCCACTAAATCCTCCTACAAATCCTGTTGCGATATTAGGAGTACCTAATTTACTTAAAATTACAGATATGTTAACTCCTTTTCCATTAGGTTGAAACTCGTCATAAATACTTCTATTTACATAATCAGGTTTAAAATCATTCATATGAACGAACATATCAATAGCTGTGTTTAATGTACAAGTGTATATCATAAGCAAACATCCTTTCTTAATAATGATTATGGCATGTGTAAGAATGAAAATGTTTACAATTTCTATGATATAGTAAAAATAAAGTGAAAATATTTACATAAGGAGGGTTAACATGAATTTTCAACAACGTGTACAATATTTTTATAGTAAGTTAAGTGATAGTGATAAATACTTAATAAACTATATAGAAAAAAATTATCTTGATATGGTAAATCTTTCTATTATTAAATTGAGTGAAGATGTTAATGTATCTACTTCAACGATAGTAAGATGTATGAAAAAACTAGACTACAGTGGTTTTACGGATTTTAAGTTTCAAATTGCAACAGAGATTTCTAATACCAATCCAAAGTCGTTGGAACAAGTAGAATACATTGATAGTCAAATTCAAACTGCGATTATTAAAAATCAAGAAGAAGTTGATAAGACGATTAGATATATTCAATCTTCTATAATAGAGGATGCTATATCAGCGATTAAATACAGTAAAAAAGTTACTATATTTGCAAGAGGATTTTCAGAACATATATCAAATGAAATGACAATAAAATTGCAACTACTAAATAAATATACTGAGGAGCATAATGATCCGAACATAATTCGAATAAAATCAAAAACATTTACAAAAGATGATTTAGTAATATTTATTTCTTTGAATGGTGAAACAGAAGAACTTGTGGAAGCTGCTGAATATTGTAAAAACTTAAACGTCAAAACAATTTGTTTAACAACAAATAAAGAAGGTAGACTATACGAACTATGCGATATAATTTTATTAGGATTTAAATCTGATAAAAATTATTTACCTGAATATGAAGTTAGGTCACGCTTACCATTACAAGTTTTATCTAGAATACTTTTGGATGCATATGTAATAAGAAATGATTAAAATAGTTAATACAAAACCCCCTAAACCATTAATCATGGATTAGGGGGGATTTTTTATGTGAAGAGGATGGAGAAGGCAGTATAAACGAGAAGTAGTGCCATTATGAGGTTAAATGCTAATTCATGTTGATTAATAAACTTTTTAAAGATTGAACCAAAGACACTCCAACTGAACGAGGATAGAAATCCTATGAGTGCTAAATATGTAATTAAGATGATTTGGATAGAGAAGTGTTCAAAGTTTGGCGTTATAAATGCTGCCACAACACTTAACACATAAATCACACCTTTAGGATTTACGAACTGTAACAACATACCAAATTTAATATTATTGTATCTATTACTAAACGATTGAGCATCCGTACCTTTACTCGTTCCAATTTTGTATGCTAAATAAAGTAAATAAATTGCCCCGAAAATCTTCATATATAATTGTATTTTAGGGAATAGGTGATACAAAGCAGAACTAAAGAAATTAGATACGAGTAGTAATATAAAGAAGCCAAGCGCAACGCCAATACAGAATCTTACTGTACCTCGTAGACCAGTTTGTTTAGAATAATATAAAGACATAATGTTATTTGGTCCAGGCGTGAAACTAGAAACAATCGCATAAATCGTCATAGATAATAAAGTCATAAAAAGCGCCCCTTCAAATTAAACTATTGAGAGTATTGTATCGATAGAAGAAAGGATTGTAAATGGTTGATGGTGGGGGATGAGAATGTATAAATCTAATAAAAAGAAGGTGGAAGTATGAAACAACGTATTATGGTTATTGGATGTCCGGGCTCAGGTAAATCAACATTATCAAATAAATTACATAATAACTTAGGAATTCCTTTATATCATTTAGATGAAATAAAATGGCAAAATAGTAACAAAACAATAGATAGTGAGACTTTTGAAGAAATATTAAAAAATATTACTCAATTAGATGAATGGATTATTGATGGTAATTATAACAGTACTTTGGAATTAAGAATGAAGAAAGCTGACATTGTTATCTGGTTAACTTATAGTAGAACAATTTGTATATTTAGAGTTTTTAAAAGGTTTATTCAAAGTTTTTATAGAAAATCTGAAGGGGGAAACCCTAAAAGAATGAGTTGGAGTTTTATCAAATTTGTTTGGAATTTTAAAGACAATCATGATAAAAAATTACTTGATTTAAAAGATAAATATAGTAATCAAAATGAATGGGTAATATTAAAGTCTAAATATGACACTAAATTATTTTGTGATAAACTGCAGGAAAGTTAATGTTGTATAGGTTTATTAATTAAGTATAAGGAACTTTAACATTTTAGTTTATCTTTTCCTGCGCATTCTCTATAATAATTGTAAAGAATTATGGAGGTGCATCGATGAACAGTCAAACATACTTACTGGCTCTCAAAAATCGTATCATTCAAGATAAACTTGATGAAGATACGAGGAACTATATTAAAGGTCTGGAGGGTGAACTTTTCATTAAAGATATTCTTGATGAATATCCAGATCTTCATTATTTATATGATTTTCATATAAACTACAAAAATCGCGTTCAAATTGATTTCTTAATTGTAACGGATGATGCTATATGTCACTTTGAGGTTAAACATTATTCCGGAGATTATACGATTAAAGATGGTCAGCTTATGAACGAATTTGGAAACATGTTTTATACACCTTTTCAACAACTGCGACGAGCCAATCACGAATTAAATTATTTAATATCCCATTTGAATATCAACAAACCCTTACATTCCTATCTTATTTTTTCAAACCCCAAATTTACTTTAAAAGGTACAATGCCTCAACAATTCAATATCCTATTACCAACAGAATTACACAAACTTAAATATATGTTCAAAAATAATCATACTATAGAAAATGCTAATATCTTACATATATTTCAACAAGAGCATAGTGACTTTTCACATCTTTATAACAATATTAAAAAAGTCCCAATGTCTAGTTTAAGACCAGGATTGAAATGCCCGAAATGTAAAAGATTGAATACAGTTGAGGTAGAAGAACGAAAAAAGTATCTACGTTGCAAATTCTGTCACTTTGAAATTAGTAGAAATAAATTGTACTTGTATAATTTAATGGAATTCTATACCTGCAAAGGGGAGCCTTTTACTTTATCAGAAGCTCAAAAATGGTGTGAGGTGGAGAATAAATATACTTTGAGAAGAATATGTGATAAACATTTTAACTATTTTAGGAAGAAACCAAAGAAATATTTTTTAAATAATGATGATTAATTGAGTTTATCATATCTGTGTTGCAAGACTAAGTAAACAAGCAACATACGAACCGTCTCCACCCATCACCAACCAAAATAACAGGGGCGCACTCGGCGCCCCTGTTCCTTCTTAAGGTATTATTGATATATGGTTATGTTTATTTACGGGTGGAAGATTACTTTATCGTACTGTTTCTTTCTGTTTACTAAGTTATCAAATGTTTCTGGTCCTTTTGATAAAGGAAGTACGTCTGAGATAATGGGTTTTACATCAATTTCTCCTGTAGACATATAATGTAATGTAGCTGCCCATTCTTCTCCTGGGAATGGGGCGGATAAACCGTTCCATGAACCTATAACATTAAGCTCATTTCTTAATATCTTTTCGAAATGTTGACGATGAATCTCGATATCTGAATATGGAATACCTAATAGTAAGACTTCGCCACCTTTAGTTGGTAAGGTAAGTACTTGTCCTATCGTAAACGGTGATCCTGCTGATTCAACAGCAACATCAATTTTTTCAGGTATTGCAGATATAGCTTCATCTAAGTCTGTTTCTTTAGAATTAATCGTATAATCCGCGCCGAGTTCCTTAGCGATTTCTAACTTATGGTCATCAATATCTATTGCGATTATTTTAGCTGCCCCAAATATTTTCGACCATTGAATGGCAAGTAACCCGATGCTTCCACATCCCATGACTGCTACAGTAGCACCCGGCTTCATACGTGTTCTGTAAAATCCATGTGCAACGACTGCAGAAGGTTCGACCATTGCTGCAGTATCTAAATCTACATTGTCTGGTACTTTAAGTACATTGCTTGCTGGGAGTTTCACATATTCTGCAAAACAACCAGGTTCATATGATCCTATCACATATAAATTTTCACAACGTGAGTATTCACCTTTTTCACAGTAATGGCATTGGTGGCATACGACAGCAGGGCATCCTGTTACAGCATCTCCGACATTTAACCCTGATACGTCGCTACCAACTTTCTCAACAATTCCTGAAAATTCATGTCCGAACGTCATACCTTGTTTGTAAGGTCCAAGCTTTTTGTAGCGGGAGGTATCTGATCCACATATACCCGTTGCTTTAACTTTAATAATGATATCATTCGGTGCATCTATCTTTGGTACAGCTGTTTCTTCAAATCTTAAATCTTCAATACCATATAAATTTAAGGCTTTCAAAAGTAATATCCTCCCCTCTATTTATATTATGAGGTTTGTTCAGAAGTAACTTTCTTCTTCTTGAAAAGTTTAGAACCGAAATAACTTAAGAAGACAGCACTATTACATACGAGTAAATTATCCATATAGAATTGCGTGATACCTCTCATTGGCCCAAGCATAAAATCTAACATGTGTTCAACCATAATCAACATTCTCCTTTTTTATCTTTTAAAAGATTATTTGTTTATTCGATAGGGCGAAGTAATACTTTAATACCTTCGCCGCCTTTAATGTGATTGTATCCTTCATCCCATTCAGTAATATCAAGCTCAGCAGTAACAAGTGCTTCTGCATTTACTTGTCCAGTACTCATGAGTTGTAATGATGGTTCCCAATCGGCAGGTTTCTGACTTCTACTACCAACAACTCTAATTTCTTTTTGGACGATTTTTTCTAAATCAAAAGGTATTTCGGGATCTTTAAAAATACCAACTTGAACATACAGACCTTTTTTGCGTAATAGATCAAGACCTTGATTAGCAGCAGGTACAGCGCCTGAACATTCTAATACAACATCTGCACCGTATCCGTCTGTAATGTTATTAACATATTCTTTTAAGTCTGTATGTTGAATATTCACAACATGATCTAAATTTAATTCTTCTGCTTTTGCTAAACGCGCTTTATCGTTATCTAAACCAGTTATAACAACTTTGCCACCTTTACTTTTAACGACTTGTGCAACGAGCAGGCCAATTGGACCTGGTCCCATAACAACTACAGTATCACCTTGATTAATTTCAATTTTAGATACTGCGTGATGTGCACAAGCAAGTGGTTCAGTCATAGAAGCGGCTTTGTATGAAACATTGTCAGGCAACTTGTGAACACTTGCTGCTCTTGCTACAAGATATTGTGTGAAACCACCGTTTTGTTGCGTACCTAAACCTTTACGATGATTACATAAATTGTAGTCTCCAGATTGACAGTATTCACATTCACCACAAATATAATATGTTGTTTCAGACGTTACACGATCACCAATTTCGAATCCTTCAACTTTATCACCAAGCGCAACGATTTCTCCAGAAAATTCATGGCCAAGTGTTACAGGGAAGTTTACATTGTAATGACCTTCATATGTGTGGACATCTGTACCACAAATACCGGCATAATGAACTTTTATTTTTATCTCATTTTCATTTGGTTCTGGAATTTCTTTATCTAAAATTTCTAAATTACCAAAACCAGGTGCTGTTTTTACTAATGCTTTCATTTAAAGTCATCCCCTTAATGTTAGTTGAACAATGCAAAGAACTTGAAGATAATATAGTTTAAGATGTTACCACCTTGGTCAATACTTGAGATTTGTGAAGATCCTGATGGCATTTTCACATTAGTACCGTCAGCCATGCTTGTGAAGATAGGTGCTACATCTGTTGCGATGTATAGTGAAATTGCAATCATAATTGTTCCTACGATAACTGAATGTATGATATTACCGCGTGCTGCACCTACGATAAATGCGACGATAAATGGAATTGTTGCTAAGTCACCAAAAGGTAATACTTGGTTACCTGGTAAAATAACAGCTAATAATACAGTTACAGGTACTAAGATTAAAGCAGTTGAGATTACAGCTGGGTGACCTAATGCAACCGCAGCATCTAAACCGATATAAATTTCACGATCTCCAAAGCGTTTGTTTAACCAAGTACGAGCTGATTCTGATACAGGCATTAAACCTTCCATAAGAATCTTAACCATACGAGGCATTAAGACCATAACAGCAGCCATTGACATACCTAAGTTAATTACGTCACCAGCATTGTAGCCAGCTAATAAACCGATTGCTAAACCAAGTACTAAACCAACAAATATAGATTCACCGAAAGCGCCGAAACGTTTTTGAATTGTATCTGGGTCAGCATTTAATTTGTTAATACCAGGCACTTTTTGAAGACCTTTAACAAGGAAGATACCAGGTACATAAGAAATCGTACTACCAGTTGCAATAGATACACCTGGTAAATCATAGAATTTACTCATCATTGGTGCAGTCCAGTCAGCTACTTTTAAGCAGACGATTTGGAATAATGCAGCTGCAACTAATGATTGCCAAATGCTTCCTGAAACGGCATAAACCATTGCACCACAGAATGTATAGTGCCAGAAGTTCCAAATATCAACGTTCATTGTTTTAGTTGTTTTAGTTAATAACATAATGACATTAATCACAATACCTAAAGGAATAATAAATGCAGCGATAACAGATGCCCATGCAATTGATGATGTAGCAGGCCAACCTACATCGATTACATTTAAACTTACGCCTAAATTTTTAACCATTGCTTGTGCTGCTGGTCCTAAATTGTTAACAAGTAAATCAATTACTAAGAAAATACCTACGAAGGCAACACCAATCGTTAAACCAGATCTAAATGCTGCGCCAACTTTCTGTCTGAAAAATAACCCTAATAAGAATATGACAATCGGTAAAATTACCGTTGCACCTAAATCAAGAAATGCTTGAATAAAATTTACAAAACCATTCATTCCCTACACCATCCTCTTTTTAGAAGAATGAGGATGAAATATGATTTATTCCAACCTCATGCTAGTTTTTAATTTTGAATTTGTTTAACTTTGTAACGCGTCTAAAATTTCTTTCTTAGTATCTTCAACACCAATTCCAGTTAAGAAGTTACGTGCGTTAATAACTGGGAATTTGTATTCTTTTTGTGTCATTGCTGTTGTTACTAATAAATCAGCTGTATCAGCGTATGCACCAACTTCAGAGATTTTTATTTGTTTTAAATCTACTTTAATGTTGTGTTCTTTAGCCATTTCCTCAATTGCGTTGTTAACCACTGTTGACGTTGCGATTCCTGCTCCACATGCTACTAATACTTGTTTCATAATAATTTCCTCCTAATTTGAGTCGATGTGTACATCGAACTCTTCCTGTTAATTTTTTTATACTTCGCTTAATTCTTTATCTATTGCATCTACAATTGTTTGTTTATCTTGTGCATTGGCAATCAATTCAAGTAATTGATCGTTTTGGAAGATTCCCATCAGTTTTTGTAATAATGATAGTTGAGCATCTTCTTTATCCATTGCTAACATGAATATTAATTTCACATCTGTTGTTTCTTCAATTTCTCCCATAATGACAAATGGAACGGTTTCTTTTAGTACTGCAATACCTATTGATCTCGTCTGAACGTGTTGTATGTCGGTATGTGGGATTGCCACTGAGCAATATACAGTTGGTAAACCAGTTGCAAATGACTTTTCTCTTTCTATCACTGCGTCTTTGTAAGTGTCTTTAACATAATTATTTTGATACATAACATCTGACAACTTACTCAACGCTTCAACATTCGTCTTAGCTTCTAAATCTAGAATGACGTTAGAAGCATCGATCTTTAAATCTTGCATATTATGCAACCCCTTTGACTTAATCTATTTTTGAAAAGTGTTGAATGATTTTATATACATCAATTTTTGAATCTGTTTGAACAATTTGTTGTATAGCTTCATCGTCTTGAGACATATCTCTCAGTTGTAGTAGTGGTCTTAAATGTTTGAACTTATCTGTAGCAGCGATTGCTACGAAGATATGAACTTTTAATCCAGTACTCAACTTGAGTGGCTCTTTAAGAATCAACATACTCATTGCAGTTCTATGAACGACTTGATCACCATCAGCATGAGGGATTGCGATATTTTGGTTAATAACCATATACGTATCATCAAATGCTGCATGCATCTTATCTATATAAAGCGGGTCGACATATTTCATTCTTACTAACGGATTAGCCGTTAATTGAATGGCTTCTTCAATATCAGCTACACGCTCTACAAAATTGATAAGATTGGTTGGTAATAAATCTTGTAAGTTCAAAGTACTATTAATAGATAATGTCGATGCTTTAACTGATGAATATGCATACGTATCTTCAAATTGTGCTTTTACGATTTTGAAAAGCTCAGATTCATTATGAATTGTTGCATGTTCTCTAATAGCCGAAATCATTTTTTCGACTTGTATTTCTGTTTCCATCGTATTATTTAATTGACCGAATACATGTTGTCGTAGTTCATGTTTTTCTTGAGCAGTTAATATCGTTTTCGTGATATACAATTTTTTAGGTGTCATGATATGCATCGGTGAAAAGACGATATCAAAGTCTAATTCATACTGATTGAAATCACGTAATGACAATGCATCAAGGAATATAAATTCAGGGAATACACTTCGCAACTCTTGTAACATGAGCTGAGAAATGGATGTACCTTGTGTACAAACAACGACTGCTTTTACTTTTTGTTCAATTTCTTCATCTTGCCTTCTTAAACTGCCACCAATCAGTATGGTTAAATAAGCAATCTCATTTTCGGGTAATGATTGCCCGAAGAACTTCTCTAAAGGTTTTGAAGATAATTTAACGAGATGAAAGAGTTCTTTATAATCTTCTTTTAAGGAATTTTCCAAACCTTCTACATCAGATAATTGATATCGAATTCTATAAAAAGCAGGTTCCATATGAAGCATTAATTGGTTAATCAAAGAATCTCGATCTTTAAATTTAATAAAAGTAATTTTTTCAAATTGAACAATCATGTCTATAAGTGCCTTTTTGAGTTCTGGGATATGTTGAACATCACTGACATCTGACCACTGAACACTCGTTGACAACAACTGTAAAGTAATAAATAACTTTTCTTGTCTCGGAATATTTGGATAGTTCGATGTCAAAATTTCTGTTGCTTGATATTCTTTCGTATCCGATAAATCGTCATATCCTATAGAAAATGATGAAACAATTTTGTCATGCTTAATTCTTCGTAAAATTAAATAAAGTTTATAAGGTAATGTTTGTGTACTTTGATCAATGAATTTCCTGTCTAAATATTGTTCGATTTTAGTGATTTGTTTATTGATTAATTCAATTTTTTCATCAATAATACTTAAACTTTTGACGATATCAGACTGAGCAATATGCATTGTAAAGACTTTATCGATGAGCCTCATAAGAAGCCTTCGAATTTCAAATTCACTACCAGCTAAGTAATAACCATTTGTACGACTATATTTCAGATTAACTTCGTATGGTTGTAAAAGTTCTTTCAATTTCTTAATATCATTTAGAATCGTATTTTTACTGACTTCTAAATCAATTGAGAAGTGATTTAATGAAAGACCTTCTTCTTCACTAAACAACATCAATAAAATGAGGTGTGCACGTTGGTATGCGGTATATACCTGCTCATTCTCTTGATAGGTGGATTCAATTGGAACATTAAGAAAATCTTTAATGGTGTCATCAACGATAAAATAACCTTGGCTAGTTCGTTCGATTTCCGGATAATCATGTTCTTTAAACCAGTCATTTAACTTTTGAATCCTGTACCCAAGTTGTCTTCGTGAAATGTTAAACATTGATTCTAAGTCTTTGCCTTTTACTTTTGGATTTTTTATCATTTCTGAAATGATATTAAAGTTTTCTTTTTGTATTTTGAATACCTCCTTTGTTGTTAATCATAATTTAACACAGGTCATCAAAGAGTTGTACAAGCTTTAATCACAAATGTTATTAACTTTTGTGTACACCTTTGTGATTATATTGATATGACAACGTTTGTAAGACACAACGAATAATTTTAAATGCATGAATATTATTAAAATTGAATACATAGTAGGGATAACTTAAGTAAAGAAAGGGGTAATAAGGGGACAAGAACACAAAAAAAGCAATCGCTCGTTTAGCGATTGCTTTTAACTAATAATTATTCTTGAGATTCATCTGGTAAGTTTTCTTTCATTTTTTTATTAATTTTCTTCGCGCGTTTGAAATAAATACCTTCAAAGTAGCTTGTTGTACCTAATTTATAGAATACTAGTGCAACAACTGCAATGACGATGAAATCATATGGGTAGTGGATCCAATTAAGTCCGTTAAATTCTTTACTTCCGATAAATGATAAGAAAGCAAGAATGATAAGGTATGCGATGATCCAAATACTACCACCGATTTGTTTTTTAGTATTTGTCCAATTTGTCTTATATTCATAGAAGAAGTAAATTGGTAAACCTAAAATGATAATAAGTATAACTTGTGCTGTTGTTGGCCACATAGCCCAATATATTGCGAGTGATGCAACAACGAATGAAAATGGCGCCATAAAGCCAAGCATTTTCGCACGGAATGGTCTATGCATATTCGGTGCCATTTTTCTTAATGAAATAACAGTTGTTGGACCAGTTAAATATGCAACAAGTGTTGCTGTAGAGATAACACTTGCTAATACTGCCCAATCTCTAAATAATGAAACCATGATCATACTGACAATAGCGTTAAATACAATTGCGACACGTGGAATGTTGTATTTTTCGTTCATAGAACCTAAGAATTTAGGAATATGACCATTTTTCTCCATTGCACGTAATACACGACCAGTAATCGCTACGAATGAAACACCTGTACCAAATGGTGATACAACGGCTTCTAAATATAATAGAATAGCTAACCAGTTTAATCCTAATATGATGGCTAAGTTAGCAAATGGTGAGTCGAAATTAATACCGCTCCAACCACCACTTTCAGAAAGCATGTCTGCTGGCATAGATGTAATAAATGTACTTTGTAAAATAATATATAATGCAGCACTTAAAGAAAGTGAAATTAATATACCTTTATATATATTCTTTTCAGGATTTTGAATTTCAGATCCCATATTAATAATTGTTTGGAATGCATTAAATGAGAATATAATACCAGACGCTGTAGTAGCAGCAAATATTGGTGCACTACCATACGGCATAAATTCTCCTATTGATGAACCATAGTTTCCTGTATCAAATCCAGAAATAATTAACATAATAATCGTTACAAGTGGCACTCCTAATTTAAAGAATGATATTAAACTTGTAAATGATGTTAATAGTTTAACTGACCAATAATTTAATAATGAGAAAATAATAATGATAATAAATACTGCAAATAATCCAATATTACTAATTGAACCATCATGCATAAGTTGGCTAGTAGGTTTAGCCCAATCCCATGGCCAAGAGCTGATGTATTGAACAGCTGATACAGCCTCGATAGGGATAATCGTTACTAATGATACCCAGTTAGCCCATGATGCTATGAAACCAAGCAGTGAACCATGTGTATACTGCGCGTAGTTACTCATACCACCAGATTGTGGGAACATTGTTCCAATTTCAATATAGTTATAAGCTATCGATCCTATAACAATAAAGCCTATTACCCAAGATATAATTGCGGCAGGACCTGCAATTGATGATGCTTCCCATGCCCCAAATAACCATCCAGAACCGATTAAAGAACCAAGTCCTAATAGTACGAGTTGGGTCAAGTTAATTTTTTTGTTTTCGTTATGATTACTCATCCAATCTCCCATTCTAATTTTTTAATCAATTTTTGTTTGTTTTTATTGTTAAATTTAAAGCACGGGACAATATTATACGCTTATAAAATTAATAGTCAAATTCCGTTGTAAATATCGAGCGTTTTCAAATCGCTGTACACACCAGTTTTATAGGAATGAAAGGTTTTTAGAGTTCCGGCAGTCTGACCGGCTATAAAGTAAATTAATTAGTATTTTTAAGTTGCTTGTGACGCTACGTCATAAAATAGAATATAAGTATAAAAACCAATAATACAAGGAGTGGTTAGTATGAAAATGACTACAGGCGAAGTAGCTAAGAGATGTCATGTAACAGTTCGGACAGTACAGTATTACGATAAGAAAGGCATTGTCAGCCCAAGTGAAACATCTGAGAATAATAGAAGATTATATACAGAAGCGGATTTAAATCAATTAAAGATTGTATTGATTTTGAAAGATATGAATTTTTCTTTGAAAGAAATTAAAGAATTGTTGAAATCAAATGAGTCTATCAACACACTCAATGTACTGTTAAGTGAAAAAATCATTGAACTAGAGGAAAATATTCGAAACGAAAGTGACCAACTGAGACAAATTCAATTTATTAGAAAGAATATAAGTGAAGAAAGTGAATATCCAGTATCTAATATCTTAAATTTACAAAATAAATCTAAAAAGCATCAACTAATGAAAAAATTCCGAAGCAAATTTATGTTAGTATCTATGATTGTCGGCATTGGTCAATATACAAGCATTGCCATGGCGATAACACAGAAAAAATGGAAACCAGTTATCATCGTTTATCCATTCGTACTATTGTATGCAGTATTTGCTGTTAAAAAATACTATGCTGTTGTAAGTTACTTATGTCCAAATTGCCAAAATGAATTTAAACCGATCTTCTCAGAATGGTTCAAATCTAATCATACGTATCAAACAAGAAAGCTATTATGTCCTCATTGTAATGTAGAAAGTTTTTGTATCGAGACACATGAATAATGAAAAAGAGCGAGATAGAACGCTGTGGAATCAGAATTCTATCTCGCTTATTTTAATATGAATTTATCAATTATTGAGGTATAACACCAATTTCCATATGAACTAAATAACCATCTTTATCAAAAGAGGCGAGGTAATGTTGATTTAAAGTACCATATTTTAAATATTGGTCTCCTTCATCAACTAGCATCGTTGCTTCGTGTGCTTTTTTAAATTCAGACTTTGTAACAACACCAGATTTAACATCAAACATGATTGTACCAACTTTACCATTGTCGTCTTTTAATATTGTCGTGTCATAGACTTTAGATGAATGACCACCAGTGCCTGTTTTAGCATCATATTCCGTTTGGTAACCATTAATCGTTACATTATCTGCATAAAGTGCTTCTACAAAATCATAATCTAATACAAAGGACGGGTTATTATATGTGTAGCCATCATAGTTATACCAAGGTGTTGTTTCTGACTCTGAATTTGCTGCAATAGCTTGATCAGAATTTTCGACAGCTGACACACCAAGTAATAAACTCGTCGATAACGCAGTCGTACCAATTAACTGATAAACTTTCTTCAATGTCTCCACTCCCTTTAATAGATATAACAATCCTTTGGCTAAGTGACAAAAAAAGTTTGTAATATTACACTACCCGGTATAAAAGAAGATAATCAAATCGTGAAGAAGGTGGGTTTGTTATTTAGAATGAGGCAAGATGTTAGTTAAAGGTGGAGTAAACACACGAGATTGAGAAACATGTGAGTTAAAGAAGTAGTAAAATCACAAGTTCATCCAAGATATTCCTAAATTCCAAATTATCCCACCAACTCACATATCTTATTGCCATTATCACCACCATCCAATCCAATACCACTCATTCATCAGTGTAAAATTTTAAATTGACTAATCTTGAGTACGATGATAGGATTAATAAAAATAATAAAAGACTCTTATCAAGAGTGGCTGAGGGATGTGCCCTATGAAGCCCAGCAACCTTCTATTTGGAAAGGTGCTAATTCACATAAAGTTTGTCTAAACTTTTGAAGATGAGAGGAGGTTTATCTAACTTTCTCTAATTTTTTAGAGGAAGTTTTTTTATTTTTAATTTTATATCGGAAAGAGGCGTGTATACATATGAGTAAATTCGTAAAGTTTGTTAGTTTTATCGGTATTATTTTATTATTAGCTGCGTGTGGAAAGTCTAGTGGAAGTGAAAATACAAAGATTACGGTTGCTGCTTCTCCGGCTCCGCATGGTGATGTCGTTGAACATGCGAAAGAAAAAATGAAAGAAAAAGGTTATGACTTAGAAGTTAAAACAGTGAATGATTATAAAGTACCTAACAAATTATTAGATAAAGGTGATGTTGATGCAAATCTATTTCAACATGTGCCTTATTTAAAAGCTGAAAAAGCAACACATGGATATAAAATTGAAGAGGTAGGAAAAGTTTTCACAACGCCAATGGGTGTTTATAGTAAAAAACATAAAGATTTGAAACACTTACCAGATGGCGGAACAATATACGTGTCTAACAACCCAGCTGAAGAAGGAAGATTTTTATCATTCTTTGTTAATGAAGGATTGATCAAAATAGATCCAAAAGTGAAAATTGAAGATGCCAAATTTGATGATATTATAGAAAATAAAAAGAATTTGAACTTTAATAATAAACAAGGTGCAGAATTTTTACCTAAGACATATAACAGTGGTGAAGGCGATTTAGTCATTATGAATTCAAACTATGCAATTGATAACGGACTGAATCCAGTGAAAGATTCGATAGCTATTGAAGATAAGTCATCACCATTTGCGAATATATTAGCTGTAAAAGAAGGACATAAAAATGATAAGAAATTCCAAGAACTTCTGAAAGTACTACAGTCTAAAGAAATGAAGAAATATATTAAAGATGAATATGGCGATAATGTTATCCCATATGAAAAGTAATAATACAATGAACCCAGGCATATGTCTGGGTTTTAATATTATATATTTGTGTATTTATTCACAATTAAATAATATTATAAATCTTTAAAATTTATGTTGTAAGCGTTTCCTGTTTGTGCTATATTCAACTTATTAATAAATAGAGTCATCATATGACCACATGAATTAGAAGGGAAATTAATTAAGAAAGTTGGATATTTATGAAAGAAAAAAGAACTAATATAAGATGGTTTTTTGCAATTGCATTCTTTATTATAGGGATTATCGCATATATGGATCGTTCAAACATCTCTATTATCGCCGGACCTATGATGGAAGATTTAAATATGAACAAAGCTCAATTCGGGCTTTTAGCTTCATTCTTCTCACTTGGTTATGCATTAATGCAAGTACCTTCAGGGATATTAGCTGAAAAGTTTGGTCCTAAGAAAATGTTAACAATCGCATTATTATGGTGGAGTGCTTTCACAATTCTTACAGGTATTGTGAAAAATCATGGTTTACTATACTTAGTACGTTTCTTATTTGGTGTAGGTGAAGCGCCTATGTACCCATCAAATGCTGTATTTAATAGTTACTGGTTTAATAAGAATGAAAAAGGTCGTGCATCTTCTGCATTATTAGCAGGTTCATACTTCGGTCCAGTAATCGCACCAATCGTTACAATCGCAATTATGAACGCGTTTGGTTGGCAAGCAGTATTCTATATTTTCGGTTTAATCGGTATTGTAATTGCGATCTTATGGGTGATTATCGCTAAAGATTTACCAGAACAACATAAAATGGTTAATGAAGCAGAAAAAAGATTTATTATGGAAACACGTGACGTTGTAGATACAGGTAAAACAACTGCACCTTGGAATGTATTCTTCAAACGTTTCAGTTTCTATGCAATTGCAGCACAATATTTCGTTGTACAATTTGTCATCACATTATTCTTAATTTGGTTACCAACTTATATTCACGAAGAATATCATGTAGAATTTAAACAAATGGGCTTTATCGCTGGTGCTCCTTGGTTAGCAATGTTTATATTGATTATGCTAGGTGGTACAATTTCAGATAAGATTTTATCTACAGGTAAATCTAAATTTGTTGCACGTGGTGTAATCGCAATTTCTGGATTTGTAGTATTCTGTATATCACTATACTTTGCGTTAGCTACAGATAATTTATATATGAATATTTTCTGGTTATCTTTATGTCTTGGTGGTGTAGGTTTATCAATGGGTATGAGCTGGGCAACTGCTACAGATTTAGGACGTAACTTCTCTGGTACAGTTTCAGGTTGGATGAACTTATGGGGCAATATTGGTGCATTATTAAGTCCAATTTTAGCTGGTTTATTAGCAGATAAAATTGGTTGGACAATGACACTACAATTAATGATGGTTCCAGTAGCATTCGCAATCATCATGTGGTTCTTTATTAAACCTGACAATCCTTTAGTAAAAGAAGAAAATGTATAATATTTTAAGGGTCTAAGGCATGTTATGTGCTTTGGATTCTTTTTTTATAACAAAAAGTTTAGGTTGCCCTAATTAAAATGTTTACAAATTAAATAAATAGGTATATCCTCTTGATATAGAGGTGTTAGACATGGGCAAAAGTTTAGAAGAAATTAATAGTACGGTCTCTTTTGATGCTGAAGCAAATGCTTTTAGAAAGTTCCTAATGTATTTAGGTCCTGGCTTGCTTGTAGCAGTCGGATATATGGATCCGGGTAACTGGATTACTTCTATGTCTGGTGGGGCTCAGTACGGTTATATATTATTATTTGTGATTTTAATATCTAGTTTATCTGCTATGCTGTTACAAAGCATGTGTGCAAGATTAGGTATAGCAAGTGGGATGGATTTAGCACAAGTTACGGAGCATATGACTAATAAATCTTTAGGTGTATTTGCTTGGATTTTAGCTGAATTAGCTATTATGGCAACTGATATTGCTGAAGTAATTGGTAGTGCGATTGCTTTAAATTTACTATTTAACATTCCATTGACTTTAGGGGTAACGATCACAGTATTAGATGTTTTACTTTTACTTTTAATTATTAAACTCGGATTTAGAAAAATAGAAGCAATTGTCGGTGTGCTTATATTTACAGTTCTTATTATCTTTATGTTTGAAGTGTATCTTTCTTCACCGGATGCTAGTTCGTTAATGGCAGGATTTTTACCAAGTTCTGAAATTGTTACGAATAAAGGCGCTTTATATATTGCGTTAGGTATTATTGGTGCAACGATTATGCCACATAACTTATATTTACATTCATCAATCGTTCAGTCTAGAAATTATGAAAGAACAGATAAAGGTAAAAAAAGTGCGATTAAATATGCAACAATCGATTCTAATATTCAATTAACAATTGCGTTTATTATTAACTGTTTATTATTAGTATTAGGCGCAGCATTATTCTTTGGTAGTCATGAAGCTTTAGGAAGATTCTTTGATTTATATGATGCTTTAAGCCACTCTCATGTAGGCGGTGCAATAGGTGGCGCTGTTATGAGTACACTGTTTGCTATAGCATTATTAGCTTCAGGACAAAATTCTACAATAACTGGTACATTATCAGGACAAATTGTTATGGAAGGTTTCTTGAAAATTAAACTTAAACCATGGGTACGTAGAATCATTACAAGAGTTATCGCAGTTATACCAGTATTTCTTTGTTTATGGTTATACGGATCAAGCGATACAAAAATAGAAGATTTATTAATTTTCACACAAGTATTTTTAAGTTTAGCTTTACCATATAGTATTATTCCATTAATTATGGCAACAAGTAATCCAAACATCATGGGTAAACAATTCGTCAATAAAAGATGGGTTAATATTATATCTTGGATACTCGCAGTTGTTCTAAGTGTGCTAAATATCTATTTAATTGTAGAAACAATATCAGAATTTATGTAGTTCATTTAAAGCCAAGGCAATGATTTTATTGCCTTGGCTTTTTTTCTGCGTCTATTAATAATTTGATAGGACCTGTCGAATTAAGTGTGATTAATCTTTGTGCCATTTCATCAGGTGGTGTGTCTAATGCTCTAATGACCCAACCTTGTATCATGCCTGCATATGCTGACGCAACGTATTCAGCGACAATGTCTTTATCTAATATCATGTCATTTTGAACGCCAGTATCTTCAAAAAAGATAATATATCTTTGATGAATATGATTTTTAAGTAAAATATAGAAATTAGGATAGTGTTTGAACATCGTTTGATAGAAATACGCGTTATGGGATATATGGCTAAAGATATTATTAGCGATATAGAATTGTGATTCGCTAATGCTATGATGTTTTAAATAAAATTTATAAGGCTCACCGAATAGTAGTTGAAAGTAACTTGATATCGTATGAGACATTAATACTTCAATTGATGGATAATGTCTATAAAATGTTGAACGATTGATTTCAGCTTCTTCACATAACTTTTTAACTGTTATGGATTGAATGCTCGTTGTATTTAAACATGTTAATAATGCATTCTGAATTTTGTTTCTGGATTGTTTTTGTTTCTTGTCCAAACTGTTCACCTTCTTATGAATGCAACATAATTAGAAAATGTGTTGCTTCTCTCATTTTACACACATTGTTTTTTAAAGTCGAACATTTTTATAATAATAATATGAAAAATATTGGAGGAGAACAAATTGAAACAAGATGCCGAAATGTTGAAAGAAACGTTGTTAAATAATAAACAGAATAGAGTAACTGACGACCACTTTGATTTAAATGCAGCTTTAGAAGAAATTCTTAATTCAGTTGGTTATACGACTGCAGATAGTGGTGGTAACGTTACATTCTATGGTAAAGATCCAGTGTTACCAAGTACATTACGAATTGCTGGATTAGCAGGGTTAGGTTTGGCGGCTAAATCAGTTGCTTTAGCGCATTTATGGCAAGTTCGAGGCGGTAAAGGACAAGACATTCATGTCGATATTAGAAAAGCATTAAAAAGATTATCACCTTTTTACGAACGAAAATGGGAAACATTAAATGGATTTCCTGCAAAAGGTCAAGAAGATCCACATACACCATTTAGATTTAATTTTTATGAAACGAAAGATAATAGATGGGTAATGCCATTAAACCCTTATCCAAATGCTAAAGAACATGTATTGGATTTATTAGATTGTCGTGGAACGAAAGAAGCGGTTACTAAAGCGATAAAACAGTGGAATGGTAAAGAATTAGAAGAAGCGGGTTCTAAAAAAGGTATCGTTATGCCGCTCGTGCGCTCTGTTGAAGAGTTTGTTGAAGAAGAACAGTTTAAATATATTGCAGAAACAGAACTCATTGAAATTAAGAAAATAGGAGAATCTGAACCGATACCATTCACTGAGAACCCAGAACAACCATTAAGTGGTATAAGAGCATTAGGAATGGGACATGTTATAGCAGGAGCAGGACTCGGTAGAGGTTTAGCATTACACGGAGCAGACGTACTCAATGTTTGGCGACCAACTGAGTTAGAAGTAGAAACAATGTATTTAACTTCTAATGTAGGAATGCGTTCAACTTATTTAGATATTACAAATCAACAGTCACATAGAGATAAATTTGATGAATTATTAAGTGATGCAGATATATTCTTCATCAATAAAAGACATGGATTTATGGAAAAATATAATGTGACAGCTGAAGCATTAGCAGAGAAGAAACCAGGTATCATACATGCGTCTGTTAATTTACATGGACATGCTGGACCATGGTCAGATAGAAATGGATTTGATCAGACGGCAGGAAGTGTCACAGGTGTCATGAGTTTAGAAGGAACAGATGAACAACCTGCATTGCCACCGATTGTTGTTGTAAATGATTATGTTATTTCATGGTTGTTAGAACTCGGTACAATTAAAGCATTAGAAAGACGAACAGTAGAAGGCGGTAGTTATAGTGTATCTGTATCATTAAGTAAAGTGTCTGCGTATTTAATGTCTTTAGGTATATTTGATAAAGCATATGCACAAGAAGTAGCAAATAGTAATGAAGAACACCGTGCCGTAGCACCAGAACAATTTGAAGCAGAAACACCACTTGGAACATATGTAGGTGTAACAGATCAAGTAGAAATGAGTGAAACACCAGGACACTACGATACAGTATTGATGGTCAGAGGATCAGATAAACCAGCATGGAAGTAGAAAGTGGTGCTGTTAGGGACAGAATTCGGAGAAGTGTCTCTAAGTGAGCGCCCACCTAATTACCAGAATTCGAAATAATGGAAGTTACAGCGTTCTAACTACCACAATTCGGAATAATGATAGTTAGAGAGTTCTAATTACCAGAATTCAGAATAATGGAAGTTAGCTCAACATAATCACACAAAAAAATAAGCATATCACTTTTCTGAGTTTCTCAGATAAGTGATATGCTTATTCGTTTATTTATAGAGTTCTTTAGCTACGAATAGCTTCTATTCTTTGCTTGCACTTACTTTAATATCTGAAGGTCCGGCTAATAATGGTTTCACACTTTTAATAAATTGTTGGAAGTGCTCGCTATTATTATGTGCTTCTATAGCTTCTTGGTTTTCCCAAATTTCATACATTAAATAAGTATTGTCTGACTCAGTTGATTTGAAGTGTTCGTAACCGATGTTTCCTGTTTCTTGTCTTGATGATGCTACTAAATCTTTAATCAATGCTTCATATTGTTCAACTGCTTGTGCTTGAACTTCAAACTTCGCATTTATGATTAACATAAGATAACCTCTTTCTCTCTATCAATTTGATTTCTATATTTGAATCATGACAGAAAGCGATAGAATTGTAAATTTTGAAATCTTGGAATTGAAAATTTTATTTGGTTCTTAATTTTGAGTGTCTTATTCCATACGTGAAGTACATGATAATTCCTAAAATAAACCATATAATAAATGCTATCCAAGTTGTACGTGTTAAGTTTGTCATCAAATATAAACAGATGATAAAGGATACGATTGGTAATACAGGATATAAAGGTACATTAAAGCCTTCTGATGGTAATGTACGATTTCTTCTTAAGAACAGAACGCCTATTGAAACGGTACAAAATGCAAATAATGTACCGATATTAATTAATGAAGCGAGTTCTGATAAAGGTACAAGACCTGATACGATTCCCATAGATAATGTGAGTATGACAGTATTTTGTACGGGAGTTTGCTTTTGATTCGTTTTAGAGAATACTTTTGGAAGTAAACCATCTCTACTCATTGCGAAAATTAAACGCGTTCCACCATAAGACATGACGAAGATCACTGTTGTCATACCAACGATTGCACCTAGTGACAGGAATCCAGCAATCCAATTTTGATTAATGGACTGTAATGCATAAGCAACTGGCGCGCCGACACCTTCTAAATTTTGATAAGGTACGACACCTGTGAGTACAGCTGAAACAATAATGTATAAAATGGTACAAATCGTTAATGCACCAATAATTCCGATTGGCATGTTCTTTTGAGGATTTTTAACTTCTTCAGCTGCAGACGATACTGCATCAAATCCAATATATGCAAAGAACACCATTGAAGCACCTGTTAACACACCATTGAAACCAAATGGTAAGAACGGACTCCAATTATCAGGTTTAACGTAAAAAATACCTACTATTATAAAGAGTAGGACAACCATTATTTTAACAATAACCATAATATTATTGATGCGCGTAGATTCTTTTACGCCAATAATTAATAATGCGCCAATGATCATAATGATAATAAATGCTGGTAAATCAAAATAATGACCACTAGAAGGGTCATATGAACCAGATAAAGCTTTTACGACATGGATATTCATACCAGATAATAAGTTAACAACATATGAAGACCAGCCACTTGCGACTGCTGCAATTGCTAAGCCATATTCAAGTAATAATGCCCAACCTAATATCCAAGCAATACCTTCACCAAAAACATAATAACTATATGTATAGGCACTACCAGCTTGTGGAATTTTTGATGAAAATTCAGAATAACATAAAGCTGCTAAACCACAGCCGATTGCAGCGATAATAAATGAAAGCATAATTCCAGGTCCGGTTATTGTTGAGGAGATTTCACCAGGCAAGATGAAAATACCACTACCAACAACAGCTCCGACTCCAAGCATGGTTAAATCAAAAGCGCCGAGTGTTTTTTTAAGTTTTTTATTTGATTGAGAAGAAAGGTGTTCTTTCTTCTTGAAAAATTGATTCATGTTGCACCTCCGGCAGACAATTATACAGAGATTTGTCTAAAAATTCTATATGTTTAAATAATTCTATTAGTGTAATTTTGTTTTAAAAAAGGAATTATTATGTATTTAATTTGAAAATTTAGTGAATTATAAATAAAATATGATAAAAGTTATAAAAAAATTAAATTACGAACAGACTGTTTGACTCACTTCATAATCACGTTTAATATTTACAAGCGTAAAGTAAGTAATTACTTTTTATAAATGAGGAGGATAATCCATGAAAAATGAACAAATTGTATTAGCTAAAAGAACTGAAGGTATCCCTCAAGATGATGTATTTCGTTATGAAGAAATAGAAGTGAAAGAACCAAATAATGAAGAAGTATTATTAAAATCAATATATGTTTCTGTAGATCCATACATGAGAGGACGTATGAATGATTCTAAAAGTTATACGCAGTCATATGAATTAGACAAACCATTTAACGGCCATATCGTTGCAGAAGTCATTCAATCAAATGCTTCTGACCTTAAAGAAGGCGATATTGTAACAGGTATTTTACCTTGGCAAAAATATATAACAATTAATGAGAAATATGTTACTAAAATACCATCAACTGAAGTACCGTTATATCTATATTTAAGTGTACTCGGAATGCCTGGTATGACAGCTTATCAAGGACTCTTGAAAATTGGTAAACCTCAAGAAGGTGAAACAGTAGTTGTTTCAGCAGCATCTGGTGCGGTTGGTTCTGTCGTAGGACAAATTGCTAAGCTGAAAGGTGCGCACGTAGTAGGTATTGCAGGCGGATCAGAGAAAGTAAATTACTTAACTGAAACATTAGGCTTTGATGAAGGTATAGATTATAAGAAAGATGACTTTGCTGAAGCATTAGAAAAGGCCGTTCCAAATGGTATAGATGTTTATTTTGAAAATGTTGGTGGTGCACTTTCAGATGAAGTGTTTAAACATTTAAATAAATTTGCGCGTATACCAGTTTGTGGCGCAATTTCTTCATATAACCTTAAAGGCGAAGATATTGGACCACGTATTCAACAAACATTGATTAAAAGCCAAGCATTGATGCAAGGATTCATAGTTGCACAATTTAATGAAGATGTTAAAGAAGCAAGTGAACAGTTAGCACAATGGGTACAAGAAGGGAAAATTAAATCCGAAGTTACAATAGATGAAGGATTTGATCAAATTCCAAATGCATTCCGTAAGTTATTTACAGGCGATAATTTTGGTAAACAAGTTATAAAAGTAGCTGAATAAAAGATTTGAAATCAGTTTAGGGTGAACATGCCCTAAACTGATTTTTTTGTGCGCTCATTTAGACGAGTATAATCTGTCGAAAAATGACAAAAATATCCATTTATTTATTCCTAAAATTTTGATTAGATGGTATAATTTTGAATTAACAAATGATAACGATTATCATTATCGACTTTAAAATACGGGAGAGATGAATATGACAACACAACACGAGCACAACAAGAATCGTTCAACAATCAAGAAGCAACATCATTTTTCTATTAGAAAATTGTCGGGAGGGATAGCTTCTATTGCAATTGGTGCGACTTTATTTTTAGGAGCAGGTCAAACAGCTAATGCAATGGAAGATAAAGTTGATACAGTAAATGAAGCAACGACTGCTACAGACGATAATCAAAGTGAACCAGTCGTGGCAGACGATGCTACAGTTACTGAAAAAGCAGAAGCACCAGCTGCAGAAAATACAGATGATGAAACAGAAAGTAATGACGGTGTAACTGAAGAAGTTCAAGGTTCTGATGCGACTGACTCGTCAGATGTAAATGCAGATGATGCAAAGGCAAATAGCGTATCTGCAGACGACTCAACTGCAGATGATGGAACAAGTTTGGGAGAAGAATCTGAAGCAGCAGAGGAAGAAGAAACTGGAACAGCAGTTACAAATAAAGAGAGAGAATTTTACAATGAAGATGAAACATTAGAATCAGCTGTTGGATCTGACGAAGCGGCAGACAATGCAACAACTGCAGCGACTACTGATAAAAAGGAAAGTGCTGTATCTGAAGAAAACGAAGCACATGACTTTGGATTTATTGTAAAGAAAGAAGCTGAAGATGAAAAATCAGTAATGGATAATTATTTAGAACATCCTTCAAAAGTAAGTCATGAAAATGGAAAAACATATGTGAATTTCACATTATTAAGCCCTGACTGGTGGAAGATGTTTGAATTATATAATGGTGACGAAAAACTTAATATGACAACATTAGAAGAAAATGATGATAAACGTGTTGTTAAAGTTGAAGTACCATCAGGCGTTACAGAACTTACATCAAAAGTACATATCGTTGTACCATTTATTAACTATGACAACAAATATACAACACGCGTTATTTTTGATGAAGCAGTTCCAGAAGCACCTAAAGTAGAAAAAGAAGCTCCAAAAGCGGAAACACCAAAAGACGATTCAACAAAAGAAGAAGCTCCAAAAGCGGAAACACCGAAAGACGACAAAGTAACGGAAGAAAAACCGAAAGAAGAAACACCGAAAGCAGAAACGTCAAAAGAGGAAACACCAAGTGAAGATACAGAAGATCAAGATGAAAATAAAGTTTCTGCAAATAAAGAAGGACAAGACTTCGGTTTCATTGTGAAAAAAGAAAAAGAAGAAGCTAGATTAGTTTCAGATCGTTATTTTGAACATCCTTCAGTAATAAGCCATGAAAATGGAAAAACATTTGTTACCTTTACATTGAAACGTCCTGATTTTTGGAAGAAGTTTGAATTATATAATGGTGATGAAAAACTAAATACTACAATTATAGAAGATACTGAAGAGAAACGTGTTGTTAAGGTTGAAGTACCTACAGGTGTATCAGCACTTACATCTAAATTACATTTATATATCCCTTATGGTGATACCTATGATTACGATATCACAACACGCGTTGTTTTTGATAAAGCTATTCCAGATGGATCTCAAGTAGCTCCAGAGGCACCAAAATCCGATGCAGAGACTCCAAAAGCAGAACCAGATGCACCAAAAGCAGAGCCAGAAAAACCAAAAACAGATGCGGAGGCACCAAAAACAGATACAGAAACACCTAAAGCGGATCAAGAACAAACTTCTAAATTAAGAGAAGATATTAAAAATAAAGAAATCCATAATAAAACAGTTGATGGTGAAAAACGACCAATTAACTTTAAAGTTATTAATCCTAAAGATAATTCAGAAATATTCTATTATGCAGCTATGATTAAAGATCCAGCAAATATTGTTTTTGATGGCGATCAACCTATTTTAGAATTGCATGTAGATGCACCTTCTACATGGTTAGAATTTGACTTATTTGATGGCGATAAAAAATTAGACTACGACGTTGTTTCATATGATACTGAAAATGAAGTAGCAACTATTAGAGTTAAAGTTAATGAAAATACGAAAGAATTAAAAGTAAAAGGAACTGCACTTGCACTAGGTAGTAAGACTGAACATGAGCTTGGTCATATCGTATTTGATAAACCAATTACTAAAGATGCTTCTAATTATGCAACAGCAGATGATTATAAGAAACAAAAAGATAGAGAGAAATATGATAAAGCTATTACTTTAGAAGATAAAGTGCGTGAGCTTGAGAAATTAATCGATAAAGTTTCTGATGATGAAAAACCACAACTTCAAGAAGAATTAAAAGGACTTAAAGATAAATTAGCTAAAGAATTAGAAACTGCGGTTACAGAATTTGAAAAAGCACCAGTTACAAATGTAGACACTTCAAAAGCAAAAGATAGAAACTTTAAAGTTTTACACAGTTCTAAAGAGGATCAATCTCATATGGACTTTGAAGTAGAGCACCCAGCTAAATTAGTTGAATATAATGGTAAGAAGATGTTAGCCGTTACATTAAAACATGATTCAATGTGGAAAGATTTCCAAGTAGAAGGTGAAGATGGATATAAACGTCCTATTACAATTAGTAAAGATAGTGAAAAAGATACAAGAACAATCTTATTCCCTGTTGTAGAAGGTAAAGATTTCTATAATGCAATCATTAAAATTCATTTAATAACACCACATATTGAATATGAAGGATCATACCATGTAAGAATTAAGGACTTAGGAGATGCAGCTGAAACAGCAACACCAGAACCAACACCAAGTACTGAACCAGCACCTGCACCAACGCCAGAACCGAGTCCAGCTCCAGATAATAAACAAGAGCCAACAAAAGATCAGCCATCAACAGCAACACCAGATCAAAAACCAGAACCGGCAAAAGATCAGCCATCAACACCAACACCAGATCAAAAACAAGAACCAACAAAAGATCAACAACCAACAGTTAAACCAGATCAAAAATCAGTTGAGCCAGTAGCAAGCAAAGATAAAGTTGAACCAGCAAAACAAGAAGCAAATAAAGAAAAAGCAGAAACTGAATCAACAAAACAAGAAGCAAGTAAAGAAAAAGCAACAACTGAACAACCAAAAGAACAAGCTAAGAAACAAGAAAATAAAAATGAATTACCAAATACAGGTGAGCTTGATAATACACAATATGCATTATTTGGATCACTTATTGCAGGATTAGGTTCATTATTCTTCATCGGTAGAAGAAAAACAAAAAATAGTAAATAAATATGAGACATAAAAAATAGTAATTCATCATGCCAACAAAGTCACAACTGTGATTTTGTTGGCATTTTTTATAAGCAGTTTTGGTGAGAAGTGCAAATAAGGAGTCCAGTAATTACAATTCTTAGTAGTTTTGTAACTAAGGGGGTCCATAGTAACATTTCGGATGAGTTTTGTAACTAACACCCCCGTTATGAACAAGTTTAGGAAGAAGTGTTCACAACGCTCCCGTTACGAACAAGTTAAGGCAGAAGTGTTCACAACGCCCTCGTTATGAACAAGTTAAGGCAGAAGTGTTCACAACCCGCAACAATCCTCATCACACTCATTCCCCATATCCTTCTTCATTCTCCATATCTTTCTCCTATAAATTCATCTTGTATATTAATGATATGAGGAGGATAATAATGTTTAAATATAGAAAATGAGGTGCATAAATTGTCAGCAAATAAAGCATATAAACAATTACTACTAGGAATGTTATCACTATTTATTGTCATGGCAATTGGGCGATTTTCGTACACACCTATTTTACCTTTTATGCAAAAGGCGACTCATTTAACAAACGAAAATGCTGGTTTACTGGCCACGGTCAATTACTTAGGATATTTAATTGGTGCGATGATTCCGACCTTTTTAATTATTAAAAGTAAAGTGGTAGATTTAAAAATTTATTTATTAATCAATATTATTTCTGTTTTATTGATGGGTGTTACGCAAGGTTTTCTTGTATGGAATATTTTAAGATTCATTGCTGGCATTACTAGTGGTACTGTATTTGTGTTAGCTTCAAATGTTGTGCTCGAGTCTTTAAATAAAGGTGGAAAATCTCATTTATCTGGATTCTTATATAGTGGTGTAGGGATTGGTATCTTTACAAGTAGCATATTTATTCAAATTTATACAGATTATAATACTTGGGCATCAACATGGATTATCTTAGGTATCGCTTCATTGATGCTAGGCTTTATTGTTATATTCTTTATGAAAGAAATTAAAGAACCTGTTAACTTAGAACAAAAGACAATACATATAAATGATCAAAATAGTGCATTATATACAAAATGGTTTATGGTATGTTTCTCAATAGCTTATTTATTAGAAGGTGCAGGATATATTGTCACAGGTACGTTCTTAGTTGCGATTGTTGAATCTATTCCAGATTTAAAAGAATATGCAGCACTTAGTTGGATGTTTGTTGGTATGGCAGCAATACCTTCATGTGTATTATGGTCTATTTTAGGCAATAAAATTGGATTTATTAAAGCGATATATTTAGCGTTCATTCTACAAATTATTGGCGTGATTTTACCAGTGTTTTCGCATAATATTATAAGCTTAATCATAAGTTCATGTCTGTTTGGTGGGACATTCTTAGGATTAACGACTTTATTTATGTCTCGTGGTCAGCTTATGAGTGCTGTCTCAGGAAGAAATTTAGTCGCTTTACTAACATTTATCTATAGTCTCGGACAAGTTGTAGCACCTTACTTTGCAGGTATCCTTATCGGAAGTTCTAATAACTATAATGGCGCATTGATATTTGCCTCTTCATTATTAATACTCGCTCTTGTCGCAATATTTATGAGCATAAGACCGTATCGACCTAAAAGTTAGAGTAGTGCAAATATACATTTTTATAAAGTGTTTACATTTTAAAGAGAATGATTTATAATTAAAACTGGTTATAACCAGTTGGAATAGGAATGATTGAGATGCTAAAAAATACACATTTATATTATCAAGTTTATGCAAAAATTAAAGATAAGATTATTTCAGGTGAATACAAAGAAGGCGACAAGTTACCTTCAGAACGAAAGCTTTGCGATGAATACGAAGTTAGCAGAATAACGATTAGAGAAGCGCTAGATAACTTAGAAGCAGAAAGTTTAATTCAAAGAGAACATGGTAAAGGATCTTTTGTATTAGGTAATCAATATAATCAGAAGATGAATAATCTTTATAGCTTCAAAGATGAAGTTGAAAAAAGCGGCGACAAAGCAAGTACAAAGGTAATAAGTATTCAAAGAGTAAAGCCTAGTATTTATATTCAAGAAAAAATGCAGCTCAAATCATTTCAAGAAGTGTATGAACTTAAAAGGTTAAGATTAGCCAATGATAAACCGTTAGTATTTGAGACTAGTTACTTACCTTTAAAGAATTGCGAAGGGTTGGATCGATTTGATTTTAATGAAGTATCATTATACGAAACATTAAATACGCATTACCAAATTCAAATCAATCATGCCTATGAAACATTAACAGCAAAAAATATAACTAAAGAACAAGCGCAACATTTAGAAAAACATGTTAATGATCCATGTATGTTTATAGAAAGATATAGTTTTGTAAATGATGAGATTATTGAGTACACAGAGAGTGTTGCAAGCGGTAAAGACTATAAGTACACAGTAGACTTAATATAGTCTTTATATATACAAACTGGTTATGACAACATTACCAATATTGGAGGGGAAAGTATTGTTAAACACAACGGACACATATTCGGAGATTAAACAACAACCTGAAATGTGGCAATTAACAGAAGAGATTATTAAAGATATTAAATCAGATTTTGATGAATTTATTAAAGATATAGAGAAAAATGCAACTGGGAAGTTAAAGGTGCTATTTACTGGTGCAGGGTCATCAGCGTATGTCGGAGATATTTTAAGAACAGCAATTGATACGAAACATATGCCTAAGTGGGATTTTGAATCTGTACCAACGACACACTTTGTTACGAGTCCTGAAGCGTATATAGATTCAGAAACGACGTATTTAATTGTGTCATTTGCTAGATCTGGTAATAGTCCTGAAACGAAAGCAACGATTGATTTAGTCGAACAATTATCAGATAACGTACATCATTTATTTATCACAAATAATAAAAGTGGTTATTTAGCAACTGAAGAAAGTTTAAAACATGTTTTTAAAGTGATTCTTCCTAAACAAACAAATGATAAATCATTAGCAATGACATCAAGCTTTTCTTCAATGCTTGTAGCAGGTTATTTATTATTTAATGGATCGATTACGAATGGCTTTTATGATACTGCAGATTCGCTATTTGAATATTTGGAAGAACTAGCAGATCAAACATTACAAAAATCATTTGAAAAAGTATTTTACGTAGGAACTGGTTTGTTAGGTGAACTTACTAAAGAAGTTAGCTTAAAATTAAATGAACTAACAGGCGGTCATGTTGAGATTGCTAGAGAAACGACATTAGGATTTAGACATGGTCCTAAAGCAGGACTAAAGAAAGGGTCTATTTTTATATTGCTTAGAAGTAATGAAACGTATAAACGTGACTATGAAAGTGACTTATTAAATGAAGTGAACAAAGTTAAAGATAAGTACCAGTTGCTTATATTAGATGGTCAATCTTCAGATGAAAGTACACAAATACCGAATATCGAGGATTATAACGACTTTGAAATAGGGCTGATTTACTTAATGTTTGGTCAATTATTAGCAAGCAAAAAATCTGTCGAACTTGGCTTGAATCCTGATAATCCGAGTCCAGATGGCTTTATCAATCGTGTTGTTAAAGGGGTAACAATATATTCATATAGCTAAAGGGTGAGAAGAATGATTTTGACCAATACATTAAATCCATCTATCGATATCAGCTATCAAGTTGAAAGTCTTGAAATTGGGGCGGTGCATAGACCAACGCAAATGATTAAAAATGCTGGCGGTAAAGGTATAAATGTGACGAAAGTTCTGAATGATTTAGGTGCAGACGTGACAGCTACAGGTTATTTAGGTGGAACGAATGGACAATGGATTCAAACACAACTCGAACAAAGAAATATTCAACTTCAATTCATTGATATAGAAGGTAATACAAGACAGTGTATCGCCATTAACGATGGTGAACATCAAACTGAAATTCTCGAAGGTGGTCCAGAAGTATCTGAAGCATCTCAAGCGTTGTATCTTAAACAATTGGCGGATATCGCGCATCAGTACAAAGTTGTAACTATCAGCGGAAGCACACCAAAGTTAATGAATCAGTCAAAGACTGCATATATGATCAAAGTATTAAATCCATTAACGAATACTTACAACATAGTCGATATAGATGGTCAATCGTTAAAAGCAATTTTAGGACAGAGTGCTCATATTCATGCGATAAAACCTAATCAATCAGAATTTGAAGACTTAGTTAATCAAAAGGGGTTAAGTCACCAAGACATTTTCAAGATTCTAAAAACAAATCAGTTATTTAAAGATGTGGATGTATTTGTAACGCTTGGTTCTGAAGGTGCGATTATTAAATTGAAAGAGACGATTTACAAAGCAACTTTACCAAATATAAATGCGGTTAATCCTGTAGGTTCAGGAGATGCTACTGTGGCAGGTATCGCTTATAGTGTGGAGCATGATTTAGATCCTGTAACGACAATTCAAACAGCATTAGCGTGTGGTACTTCAAATGCGATGCAGGCTGCAACGGGAAAAATCATTCAACAAGAAGTGGATGATTTAATCAAAAAAGTGGGAGTGGAGAAATTAGGATGACAAATAAAGATATTAATAAACTCGTCGATGATAAAGGGATATTCGCTGCAATTGCTGTTGACCAAAGAGGGGCACTCAAAAGATTACTTGGTGAACAAGGAACGGATGACAACGTTGCATTATTTAAAAAGCTTGTATCTGAAACACTTTCACCAAGTGGTTCTAGTATTCTATTAGACCCTGAATATGGTAAAGATGGCATACAAGCTAAGGCTAAAGATGCTGGATTAATTTTAGCTTATGAACAAACTGGATACGATAAATCAGTAGTCGGTAGATTACCAAGATTAGTTGAAGGTTTATCTGTTAAACAATTAAAAGAGATGGGTGCTGACGGTATTAAATTACTCATCTATTATGACGTCGATGAGCCGGATGATATTAATGATGTAAAGAAAGATTTAGTGCAACAAGTTGGACAAGAAACGGTCGAAGAGAATATTCCATTTCTATTAGAAATCTTAACTTATGATGATCAAATAGGTGATGAAAAAGGTCAATCCTATGCTAAAGTTAGACCACATAAAGTGATAGAGGCGATGAAAGCTTTTAGTGATAAAAAATATAACGTCGATGTACTTAAAGTTGAAACACCCGTTAATATGAACTATGTCGAAGGTTTTACAGAAGATTATGTCTTTAGTAAAGATGAAGCGGCATCATATTTTAAAGAACAAGACAGTGCAACTTCAATACCTTACATATATTTAAGTGGGGGCTTAACTTCACAACAATTTAAAGATACACTTGTCTTTGCACATGAAAGTGGTGCGCATTTCAATGGTGTATTATGCGGACGTGCAACATGGCAAGGTGGAACTGTTGTACTCAAAGAGCAAGGTCAAGAAGCTGCTAAAGAATGGTTAAACAGTGAAGGCATTCATAATTTAAAAACGCTCAATGACATCATACAGAAGACAGCAACTCCAATAAGATAAACAAAGAACAGGTGGTGAAAAGATGCATAAATTTGAAATTGACACTGATTTCTTATTAGACGATAAACCTATTCAAATATTGTCTGGTGCCATTCATTATTTTAGAGTACCTAAAGATGACTGGTATCATTCGTTATACAATTTGAAAGCACTCGGTTTTAATACAGTTGAAACCTATATTCCGTGGAATTATCACGAACCTCGGGAAGAACACTTTGAATTTAGTGGCGAAAAAGATATTCAACACTTTATTCAATTGGCTGAAGAATTAGGTCTTTACGTAATTATAAGACCATCTCCATTTATATGTGCAGAATGGGAGTTTGGTGGTTTACCTTCATGGTTGCTCAATTACAAAGACATGAGAATTCGTTCGTCAGACCAACGATTTATCGATAAAGTAGACCGATATTATACACAATTATTTAAAATTTTAAAGCCGTTACAAATTGATCATAATGGACCGATTATCATGATGCAGATTGAAAATGAATATGGCTCATTCGGTGAAGATAAATCATATTTAAATATGATTAAAGATTTAATGATTAAACATGGTACAACAGTGCCACTATTTACATCTGATGGTGGATGGGCACAAACTTTGAGAGCGGGCAGTATGGCAGAAGAGAATATTTTACCAACCGCAAACTTTGGATCTAAGACGGATTTAAACTTTCAAAATTTAAAATCATTCCATGAAGAATTTCAGAAAAAATGGCCACTCATGTGTATGGAATTTTGGGATGGTTGGTTTAATAGATGGGGCGATGACATTATTAAACGAGAAAGTGATGATTTAGTTGCCGAAGTAAGAACTGCCGTTCAACAAGGACATATCAATTTATACATGTTTCATGGTGGTACGAATTATGGATTTTGGAACGGTTGCTCAGCTAGAGGTACGGTAGACTTACCTCAAATCACTTCTTATGACTATGATGCACCGCTTAATGAAATGGGCAATCCGACTCAAAAGTATTATGATTTGCAGAAAATGCTTAAAGAAGAAATACCACATATCGAGCAATCAGCACCTTTAATAAAAGATTTTATTGAATTGGATCACATTCAACTACAAGATAAAGTCAGTTTGTTTAATGTTCTAGATGAAATATCGTACAAGACGACTTCTAAATACCCAGAGACGATGGAAGAAGCGGGTGATGGACTTGGTTACATGCTTTATCATACGAAAATACACAAAGATTCACCATTTGAAAAATTTAGAATTGTTGATGCACGAGATAGAGTAAAGATGTATATAGATGGTAAACATGTTTATACGGCTTATCAACAAGAAATCGGCGATGCTTTTGAAGTTGAGTTACATTCAGAAGAACCTCAAATCGATATACTCGTTGAAAATATGGGGCGTGTCAATTATGGATATAAATTGCTTGCGAGTACACAAAGAAAAGGTTTAGGACAAGGTTTAATGCAAGATTTGCACTTTGTTCAAGACTATGAACAATTCCATATTCAATTAGAGCAACTAAACAAGGAGCATTTTGAAAAGGAATGGATTGAAGGGACACCTGCATTTTACAGGTATGTGTTTACGTTAAATGAAGCAAACAATACGCATATTGATGTAAGCGCTTTCTCAAAAGGTGTAGTATTAGTGAATGGCGTGAACATAGGTAGATATTGGAATGTTGGACCAACAGCATCCCTATATATATCAAAAGCACTGCTTCATGAAGGGGAAAACGAAATTATTATTTTTGATACTGAGGGGACATATAACCAAGAAATTAATTTGGTGAAAGAACCTAAATTTATTCAAAAAAAGGGAGAGATTTAAATGACAATTATAGCGAATAGAATTGATGGTAGGCTGATTCACGGGCAAGTAGCAAATTTGTGGACGACAAAACTAGATATTACAAGACTTATGGTTATTGATGATGTTGTTGCTGAAAGTACAGTAGATAAAAGCGGGCTTAAATTAGCAACGCCAGCTGGTGTTAAATTAAGTGTATTACCTGTTAAAAAGGCAGCGGATAATATACTAAATGGTAAATATGACTCTCAAAGATTAATGGTGATTGCCAAAGGACCTGATCAATTTTTAGAACTTGTAAACTATGGTGTAAAAATTGATGAGTTAAATGTTGGTAATATGTCTCAAACAAATGAAACAAGATCAATCAAACGTTCGATTAATGTTACGGATAAAGATATAGAAACATTTAAAGAACTTAACAACAAAGGTATTCGAATTATTTCGCAAATGGTTCCAAATGATAATAGTGAAGATTTCATGTCATTGATTAAATAATATTTAAACAAAAAGGGGTTTTTAATTATGGAAATATTATGGTGGCAAGTTCTGCTTTTAACATTATATGCGGGTTATCAAATATGGGATGAGCTTCATCTTTATTCTTCAATAAGCCAACCCGTATTCGCAGGTTTAATTGCAGGGTTAATAATGGGAGATGTAACAACTGGTTTAATTATCGGTGGTAGCATGCAGTTAACAATTTTAGGGGTTGGTACATTCGGAGGTGCATCAAGAATTGATGCGAACTCAGGTACAATTTTAGCGGTAGCTTTCTCAGTTGCATTAGGTATGCAGCCGACTCAAGCAATTGCTACATTAGCCGTACCTGTTGCGAGTTTGATGATTCAAACAGATATTCTAGCTCGATTTACAAATACATTCTTTGCACATCGTATAGACGCTAAAATCGAACAAATGGATTATAAAGGAATTGAACGTTATTATATTGCAGGTATTATTCCATGGGCATTATCAAGAATGATTCCAGTATTCTTAGCATTAGCATTTGGTGGTTCTGTCGTTAAAACAGTTGTGAATTACTTGAACGCTGACTTAAAGTGGCTTGGAGATGGATTAACAACTGCAGGAGCTGTATTACCAGCAGTCGGTTTTGCAATCTTATTAAGATACTTACCTATTAAGAAACATTATATGTATTTCATTTTAGGATTTGTATTAACAGCGTTATTAGCTACAGTATTTGATGGTATGAGTGGTTTAGGTACAGCTGTATCAGGACTTGATAAGAAATTTGATGCGGTATTCAATCCTCTACCTATGTTAGCCATTGCGTTAATCGGATTTTCATTTGCTGCAATGGAATACAAACGTACTTCTTTAGCAAAACCAGTACAACCTGGAGAAATGAATACTTCTAATTCTCAAAATGATGATGAAGGGGAGATTGAAGATGACGAACTATAATCAAAATGTTGATCCTAAAGAACAAAATGTCACAACAGAAGGTCAGTATAAATTAACTAAAAAAGATTTTAGACAAATTAATAGAAGAAGTTTATTAGGCTTCCAAGCCGGATGGAACTACGAACGTATGCAAGGATCTGGCTATTTATATATTATGCTTCCACAATTACGTAAAATTTATGGTGACGATACACCAGAGCTAAAAGAAATGATGCATACACATGCTCAATTCTTCAATACGAGTAACTTTTTCAACACAATTGTGACGGGTATTGATGTCGCAATGGAAGAACAAGAACAAATTAAATCTAAAGAATCTGTAAGTGGTATGAAAGTAGGTTTAATGGGCCCATTCGCTGCAGTAGGAGACTCTATATTCGGTTCATTAATTCCAACTATATTTGGGGCGTTAGCTGCCAATATGGCGATTAACGGAAATCCTTTTGGTGCTTTTATATGGTTAGCAGCGCAAATTGCCGTTATGGTCTTTAGATGGAAACAATTAGAATTTGCATATAAAGAGGGTATATCTTTAGTAACAACGATGCAACATAAGCTCGAATCATTAACAAATGCCGCTACATTGCTCGGGGTATTTATGGTCGGAGCACTCGTCGCCACGATGGTTAAAGTTCAATTTGCTTGGGAACCAAAAATTGGTGATTTAACGGTTAATATTCAAAATAATGTCGATATGATCTTACCAAAATTATTACCATTAGCAATTGTACTAGGTGTTTATTGGTTATTAGGCAAAAAACATATGAATTCAACACGTGCAATCTTTATCGTTATCATTGTAACGGTTATATTATCTGCATTAGGTGTATTAGCAAAAATTTAATCAATAGGAGTTTTCACAATGGGAAAATTAATTTTAGCAAGTCATGGTTCAATGTGTGAAGGTTTAAAAGAAAGTGTCGAAATGATATTAGGACCACAAGATAATATTGAAACTGTTGCACTTTTGCCGGATGAAGGACAAGAAGACTTTGAAAAGAAATTTCTAGCAGCAATCAATGATGAAGAAGTAACTGTATTTACAGATTTACTAGGCGGTACTCCAGCTAATGTCATTTCTAAAACTTTAATGACTGGAAAGCAGTTTGATTTATATGCCGGAATGAATTTGCCTATGGTTATTGCCTATCTAAATGGAGAAATGTTGAATCAAGAAGCGGACATCATTAATGAAACACAAAAAAGTATCGTAAAAGTAAATGATTTACTTCAAGACTTAGACGAAGATGATGAATAACGATTAAATTAGTCAATAAATGCTGTTACCCTTTATAATAAAGTAAAGATAAAAATGAGGGATGCATAATGAAAAATGAAAAAATATATGACATGCCAGTATCAAATGTTTATCCACATTACGTCACAAAAGCTGAGAAAAAAGGTAAAACAAAAGCAGACGTAGATGAAATCATCATTTGGTTAACAGGTTATAGTCAAGAATCATTAGATCAGCAGTTAGAAAACAAAACTGATTTTAGAACATTTTTTGAAGAAGCACCAAATATGAATCCAAATCGTAAACTGATCAAAGGCGTCATATGTGGCATAAGAGTTGAAGAAATCGAAGAACCACTTATGCAAGAAATTAGATACTTAGACAAATTAATAGATGAGTTAGCAAGAGGTAAGAAAAAAGAAAACATATTTAGGTGATATGAAGTAAAAGCATGGGATAATCTCCCGTGCTTTTTTAATGATATGCTACCCAAAGTGTCCACTGATCTTTTTCTATTATCGGAGAATCGGCTCTTACATATTTAGGGAATTGTGCTACAAATGATTTTAATTCTTGATCTGATAATTCAAATAGAATACTACGACCTTTTCTTGATAAATAATCATGCTGTAAGGATTCTATCGTTGCATATGTTTGTCTAATTTCATTAATTTTTAATGTTTCAACATTATTAAATCCAACATCATATAATGCCTTTGTAACATCTGCTTCTGAATGTCTTCTCTTTGAATCAAAATCCCGAAGCCTTGGAAAATGTTCATATAAATATCCGCGTAGATTGTTTGAAGAAGCGGGAATCGTTAAATCTTCAATAGTTCGATCTTGAATGACAAATATGCTGTTATCTTTTAGAATACGCTTTGTTTCTAAAAAAGCTTTTTGTAAATCTTGAATATGATGAATGAGCGCTCTTGAAAGGATAAAATTCTGTGACTGGTTGGCTAAATGATTACTGAATATATCTCCAACTTCAAATTGTATATGGTTATTGTAAGCTTGTTCATTAGCTGATGCGATCATTATTTCAGATTGGTCTATACCTAAGACATGCTTAAATCCAAATTCACTTAATTGATTTGTGTAAATGCCGCCGCCACACCCGATGTCTAGTGCATTATTCTTATCAATATTAGATTGTTTGATGATGCCACTTATCAAAGTTACCCAATTATAATCAACCTTTCGTCCACTATACATATACTTATTATGCTCATCATGAAAAATATTATTCAAAATATCATCCCCTTTCCTTACACAATACACCTAAATGGATAGTTGTAATAATACACATAACTTATGTATAGCTATAACAAGGTGTTAATTTCAATGTGATAAAATATAATTACTATGATTACGGAGTGGTGAGAATGGAGACTTGGGATTTATACGATGAAAATAGGCAGTTATTAAATGAAACGATGACAAGAGGAAATGTAGTACCTGCTAATCGATATCATCTTGTGATTCATGTCTGTATTATTAATAAACAGGGACAATTACTAATACAAAAAAGAAGAGATGACAAACAAGGATGGCCAGGTAAGTGGGATTTCTCAGCAGGAGGTAGTGCGGTTCAAGGTGATACAAATAGAGTTGCAGCAGAACGAGAAACATATGAAGAACTAGGTATTAAATTAGACTTAACTAATCAAAGACCACATATCACAATTAATTTTGACGATGGATATGATGATTTTTTCATAGTGCATCAAGAGATAAATATAGAAAAACTAAGCTTTCCAACAGAAGAAGTACAAGAAGTAAAATGGGTTACAAAAGATGAATTATTAGACATGATTAAAGAAGGTTTATTTATTCCGTATAGGAATAGTCTTATAGAATTTATATTTGAAATGAATAATGAATTAGGAACAATAAGAGAGTAAAGAAACAGTTTAACTGTTTCTTTTTTTTGCGTAAATTTTATTATATAAATAAAATATTCAAAATAGTCAGACTCTATTTTGAAACACGTTTAAGTTTATAACAATAAATTTTGGATATTTTATATTTGAAAATGTTAAATCATGATAAATATTGATAATGATATATATTATGATGTATAAAACGAATCATATAAATTCTAATAATTGGATTAATTTATTTCATTTACTCCTTAAATGTAATTTTATAACAGTTGGAAAATCTTATATAAATATAGCTACATGGTATAATATTAGTTTCAGTATAAAAAATATGGTGCAAAATTAAAATTATATAGTAATATTAAGTTGTATTTAAATAATTTGGGAGGAGTAAAATATGAGAGAAAAGAGAAGATACTCGATACGCAAATTCACGGTAGGAGCAGGATCAGTTTTAATAGGTTTAACGCTGTACTCGGGATTAAATACAGTAGAAGCAAGCGAAAATAATTATGAAACATCCATCAAGATTTCGGATAATGCATCAGATGATTCTGATGATAGTGATCAAGACAGTGATGCAATACAGGAAAGTAGTTTGAATTCTGAACAACAACAACCTACTTTAAAATCAACTGAGCAAGATTCGAAAGTCAATGTTACAAGTAATAATACGGGAAATGAATTAAATGAATCAGAAGTTCAAGAACCAACTTCAGAACAAGAGAATAGTAATAGCTCTGATGTTGCAGAAGATTCATCCGAAGTAATAAATAATGAAGAAGTAACAAATGATCAAGGGGAAGCTACATATGACGGTCAACCGTCTCAAGAGCAACCAGTAAGTAATAATGACTCAAAAGATACAAATAAACAAAATTCAGAAGAAACAACAGTAGATCAAACTGAACAAGGGAATGAATCAGAAGATTCTCCAACTGATGAACAAAATGTAGAAGACAATACTAAAGATGACATTGACCAATCAAATAATGATCGTCCTTCAGAAAATAGTGAGAATGTGGAAGATATAACATCAGAAGATAAAGGTGAAATTACTGACGATGTTTCTGAAGCAGATGAAGACAATGCATCAAACTCTGATGAAACATCTGAAGATGATACAGCTACAAAAGATGATTTAGAAGATAATTCAGAGAAAACAGACAGTGATAATGCTGAAGAACCAAGTAATGAAGAAGAGACAACAAAAGATGCCGTAGATGCAAATAAAGATTCAGAAAAAGATGTTGCATCTGATAATGAAATCAAAGAAGATGAGTCTGAAAAAAATACAGACGAAAAAGTAGAAACATCAAAAGATGAATCATTGCCTAAAGGTGTAACTAATAATACACAAACCGAAGCTACGAATAAGAGAATAGGGAATATTGGCACTAATGCTTTAATTGATGTAGATTTATTAAGCAATATGAAGTTAGACGCATCCCACAATGATGGGAAGTTACAATTGAAATTAGAAGGCTATCCAGTCTTGAATGTTGGTTTAGGTTCTAGTTATCCGACATTTCAGTTGCCTCCTCAATTTAGAGCATTAATGTCGAATCCTAATTTTAGAAACGCAGTAAAAATTGATTATGACTTGCCTCCAATATTATTAGGATCAAGAAGAACAGGATCAATTACAGGAAATAATCTAAATATCGATCCAAATACTGGTGTAATATATGGTCAAGCACCGGAATTAATCTCATTATCTATTGCTAGTAGAATTACGTATACTTTAACTTTAGATTTAAATGCGCTAACAGCTGGTGGTATTCTTCCAGACTCTGATCAACCAGGAAGACATGAATATAACTTTAGATCAGCAGTTGGAGGTGGTCTTATTGATGTTGATTTATTAGCAAGTAGTGGTGATTCTGATTCAATAATTATTGAAGATGACGCGGATGCCGATGCCGATAGCGACTCAGATTCCGATAGTGACTCCGATGCGGACTCAGATTCCGACTCAGATTCAGATAGTGATTCAGACGCAGATAGTGACTCGGATGCAGACAGTGATTCGGATGCAGACTCAGATTCAGACGCAGATAGTGACTCAGATGCAGACAGTGATTCGGACGCCGACAGTGACTCAGATTCCGACTCAGACTCAGATGCGGACAGCGATTCAGACGCAGATAGCGACTCCGATGCAGACAGTGATTCGGATGCCGATAGTGACTCAGATGCGGATAGCGATTCCGATTCAGATAGTGATTCCGATGCAGACAGCGATTCAGACGCCGACAGTGATTCGGACGCCGACAGTGACTCGGATGCGGATAGTGATTCGGATGCGGACAGTGATTCAGACGCAGACAGCGACTCCGACGCAGACAGTGACTCAGACGCAGATAGTGACTCAGACGCAGATTCCGACTCAGATTCAGATAGTGATTCCGACGCAGATAGTGACTCGGATGCAGACAGTGATTCGGATGCGGACAGTGATTCCGACGCAGACAGCGACTCCGACTCAGAAAGTGACTCAGAGGCAGACTGTGATTCGGACTCAGATGCAGACAGTGATTCCGATGCAGACAGCGACTCAGATGCAGACAGTGATTCGGACTCAGATAGTGATTCAGACTCAGATAGCGACTCGGACTCAGACAGTGACTCAGACTCAGATAGTGATTCGGACGCGGACAGTGACTCGGATGCAGATAGTGACTCAGACGCTGATTCTGACTCCGATGCAGACAGCGATTCAGATGCAGACAGTGACTCAGACGCGGACAGTGACTCAGATGCGGATTCTGACTCGGATGCAGATAGTGATTCGGATGCGGATAGTGACTCAGACGCAGATTCTGATTCCGATGCAGATAGCGATTCGGACGCAGACAGTGATTCCGATGCAGATAGTGATTCCGATGCCGACAGTGACTCAGACGCAGATTCTGATTCAGATGCAGACAGTGACTCAGATGCCGATAGCGATTCAGATGCAGACAGTGATTCAGACGCAGACAGTGATTCCGATGCCGATAGTGATTCAGATGCAGACAGCGACTCAGATGCGGACTCTGATTCCGATGCTGATAGTGACTCAGACGCAGACAGTGATCCAGGCGCAGCTGTAAATGTGGAAAGTAATATTGGTTCTGATTCAGGTGCTGATGATAATTTAATTGATGTTAGTACTTTACAAGAAGCACCAGGTTTAGATGTAAACAATAATGAATATAGACAAGATCTAAGAAATATTAATTCAATTACTAATAATAAAGTTACTACTTCTGTTACAAATAATGTCTCAGAAAATCAAGTATCTGATAAAGAGAATAAAGATAATAATTTACCTGATACTGGTGAAGTTAAAACGAATAGTGGAACTTTACTTGCAACGTTATTAGCGGGATTAGGATCAATTTTCTTATTCAGTAGAAGAAGAAATAATAAAAAAGAGTAATGACTGAAGATTCTTGATTGTGGCTAGGACAACTTAGTTTGTTCTGGCCTCAATTTTTATTAAATTTGAATTAATAGATACATAAAGATTGAAACTTATAATTTCTGTTATTTAATAATATTTAAAAGTTATTGAATAGAATTGTTATAATAGTATAAAAGCACAAATAATGGGGGATTAACTATGAATTTAAGTAAAGATATAGATAGAATTCTTGAGATGCATAAAAAATATCCTAAACATGATGTTAGCTTTGTAAGTATAGGCAATCAGTACCAAAAGGCAATCGTAAGAGTTTTTAAGAATCCAAATAATATTAAAAGAAATATTTTGAAGTTAGCGCAAGAATTTCGAAAGAAAACTGGAAAGAGTGCTAATTGGGTAAAGCTTGATTTTGTCATAGAAGAAGTAGAGATAGATTTTGATATATTAAAAGACGATTTAATTAATACAAGAAGAAACTATGTTGATTATGGAATGGCATTAGATGACAAATGGGAATATGCTTTTTTATCTGATGAAATTAATGCTAATGCTTTTGTTAGACCATCAAAAGATAAAAAATCATTCATTTTATCTGAAGACAATATTAATAACTATTTGAAAAAGTATAAAGGTATTAAAGTACGTTATAGTCATCAACAATACGAAGGTGAACGTGTACGAAAATTTTATACAAAAGGCTATATTATAGAGGATAATGATGTGTTTGCTCTTGATGAGCGAGGTTATACAAAAGGTCTAAGAGAAATAGACAACTTAAGTAATGAAATCGATATGATGATTGAACATAGTACACATTATTTAAGTAATGAAATTGGAGAAGATGGCAAGTACCATTACGGGTATTTTCCTCATTTCGATAAAAATATAGCATTTTACAATAACTTAAGACATTCATCATCAACATACGCTTTAATAGAAGGCTTAACATATTTAAATGAAGATATCACAATTGCAGAAAAAGCTATAGATTATTTAATCAATCATTATTTATATGAAACTGATGGCTTAGGTCATATATTTGACGATACTAAAAATGTAAATGAAATTAAATTAGGTCAGAATGCAGCGTTTATATTCGCAATTTGTGAATATTTAAAACATAATCCAAATAAAAAAGAATATCTTGAAGCTGCACAAAAAGTGGCACGTGGTATTGAAACGATGATAGGCGAAGATGCTAAAACGGTGCATGTCATTAACTACCCAGAATTAACTGTAAAGGAACAATATAGAATTATATATTACGATGGAGAAGCGGCATTAGCTTTATTGAGGTTATACCAAATAGATCATAATGAAAAATGGTTAAATATTGTTAAAAATCTATTTGAACGTTTTATTCAAAAAGATTATTGGAAGTATCACGATCATTGGTTAGGTTATTGTACAAATGAACTTGTACAAATCGATCCACAAGAAAAATATTTTAAATTCGGTATACAGAATGTGTCTAGCTATTTAGATTATATGTACCAAAGAGAAACAACTTTCCCAACATTTTTAGAAATGTTAATGGCTACATATCACTTAGTTGAATACGCTAAAGAATCAGGTTATGAATCTTTAGTAGAACAACATTTAGATGAAAAGAAATTTATAGATACCATTCATAAACGTGCAAATTATCAAAGAACAGGATTTTTCTATCCAGAAGTTGCGATGTATTTTAAGAATCCTTCAAGGATACTTCATTCATTCTTTATTAAACACCATGGCTATAGAGTAAGAATTGATGACATTGAACATTACTTATCTGGATATGTACAATATCAGAAAGTTTTTAAAGGATAAATATCACCATACTATCTCTAATCATCATATTGCTATCACCTTTTGAATGTTATAAAATATTGTAAAAATGACAATTTTTGTATAAAAGAATGGTTAGGGATATGGTGATTTCAGCTGATGGTATTATTGCTAAGATGAAAAATCAAAAGATTAACTATGATAAGGTTATGCGTAAAATGATTTCTGAATGGGAACGTTCTGAAACAAGACCTTCTATTTTAATTCATAGTTGTTGTGCGCCTTGTAGTACTTATACGTTAGAGTTATTAACACAATATGCAGATGTTGCGATTTATTTTGCGAATCCAAATATTCATCCGAAAAGTGAATATGAGCGTAGGGCGAAAGTTCAAGAAACGTTTGTTGAACAATTTAATGAGCGTACAAATTCTAATGTTAAATATATTGAAGCAGCCTATGAACCACATAAATTTATGAAAATGGTTAAAAGTAAAGATTTAGCTGATGAAAATGAAGGTGGGCTAAGATGTACGGCTTGTTTCGAAATGCGTTTAGAACTCGTTGCAGAAGCGGCAGCTGATCTTGGAAATGATTATTTTGCGAGTGCGTTAACATTGTCACCTAAGAAAAATGCACAATTGATTAACGAACTTGGTATGGATGTTCAAGATTTATATCATGTTTATTATTTACCGAGTGACTTTAAGAAGAACAAGGGGTATGAAAGATCGATTAAAATGTGCAATGAATATGAGATTTTTAGACAATGCTATTGTGGTTGTGTGTTTGCAGCTATGAAGCAAGGTATAGATTTTAAAGAAGTGAATAAACAGGCTAAAGCTTATTTAGAATCATGTAATAAAAGTTGCATGTAATTTTATTTGCAATCCTAGGATAAAACAGATATGTTGAAAGAGTATAGAAATTAAATAATTTTAAACCACTGGAAGTGCCTTTATAAAGGCTGAGATTAAAGTGATACCTTTAAAATTCCTTGAACCTGATCCAGCTTATACTGGCGTAGGAAAGTGGCGTATTGATTATAAGGTACTCATGACGCTATTTTCTTAATGAAAATAGCGTTTTTTTAATTATAAGGAGGATTTATAAATGAAATTTACAGATAGAGTATTCAATAGAGTTGAACCGATTTGGCAATCTTATATGAAACATCCTTTTATTATAGGATTAGGTGATGGCACGTTAGATCAAGAAAAATTTAAACATTGGTTGAAACAAGATTATATATATTTAATAGAATATGCGAGACTATTCTCAATTGGTGCAGCTAAATCAACTGACTTAAAAATGATGGCGACTTATGCTGATTTAGCGAATGGCACATTAAATACTGAAATGTCATTACATAGAGGCTATGCTAAGCAATTTGGTATATCAGAAGCGGAATTAGAAGAGACAGAACCGGCTCAAACGACTATTGGCTATACGAGTTATATGTTGAATATGGCACAACAAGGTGGCATTGAGAATGTTATTGCGGCTATTTTGACATGTACTTGGAGTTATAATTATATAGGGTCAAAATTAGCTGAAATTAAAGGAGCATCGGACCATCCTTTATACGGAGAATGGATTAATATGTATGCTTCAGATGAATTTAGTCAGTACAAAGAAGATTGTATTCAGTTGATGGATCAAGTTACAGAAGGTAAGACAGAAGCGGAATTACAATGCTTAGAAGATATTATTGTTAAAACGAGTTACTATGAATATATGTTCTGGGATATGGCTGAACATTTAGAAACATGGCCAGTACCGGTAAAATAAATAGGGAGCGGGACAGAAATCTAATTTGTATAAAAAGATTTCGTAGTCCCGCCCCGGCAAGGCTGACTAGAGTTGAAAAAAGCTTGATAAAAGCGCATTTTCAATTCAGTCAGCTACTGCCAAGAAGCATGCACAATGCTTCTGTCTTTTTTTTATACTATTATTTGCCTTCGTAGGCTTTTATTAAAGTTTCTACATCGAATTTCTTCATTTTAAGAAATGCTTTTGTAACGTTACTGATTTGTTCTGGTGTGCCTTCTTCTGCCATTTGATCCATGATTTTAGGGACAATTTGCCAGGAGACACCGAATTGATCTTTGACCCATCCGCATTGTTCTGCTTCTGGTACAGCAGATAATTTATCCCAATAATAATCAATTTCTTGTTGGTCTTCTAAAAATAGTATTAATGAAATACCTTCGTTTAAGTTGAATTCATGTTTATGTGCACTATCAAGTGCGACAAAATATTGATCTTCTAATTTAAATTCTGCGTGTGCGAGTGTATCTGGCTTGTCTGGCTCCATGCCTTCTGGGTAATAAAATTTACTAATATCACCACTGTTTTTAAATACGCTTGTGTAGTAGTTAATCGCTTCTTCAGCTCTACCAACATTATCATTAATGAACATAAATGATGGTCTAATACGATCATCGAATGGTTGGTCTGTGATGAGGAGTTGCCATGAAACACCAAACTGATCTTCCAACCAGCCATATTTTTCACTAAAGTCGTAAGCACCAAGTTCCATCATAATTTTCCCGTTATGTGCGAGTGCAGTCCAAACTTTGTCGAGTAATGCTGCTTCAGATTGTTTGAAAAGTACTGTAAATGATATGGAAGGATTTTTTGTGAAATAAGGACCAGCATTGATTGCCATAAATTTATAACCAAAAATATTAAAAGTGAGCTGTTTTGCATCTCCGGATGGTGTATCTGTAAACGTTACATCTGAAATGATTTCTGATTCTGGAAAAGTTTGCATATAATAATCGACGGCTTCTTGCGCTTCGTTATCGAACCATAAATGCGGAACAATTCTTTGATTATTCATTTCTTCATCTCCTCAGTCCTTTTTACTTATTATACCCATCGTTATAAATATAAACATTTAGTTCATTGAAAGTTTATTGATTTGTGTGCCATCATGGTTAAAATTATTTTCATCAAGCCATTCTTCGTAATGTTTTTTGATGGATGGCCATTCTTTATCAATGATAGAGAACCAGTCTGTATCGCGATTCCTTCCTTTATATACGAGTGCTTGTCGAAAAGTTCCTTCATATTTGAAACCAAGTCTTTCGGCAGCATGTTTCGAAGGTGCGTTCAAACTATCACATTTCCATTCATAGCGTCTATATTTTAAAGTTTCAAAAACGTATCGAGCAAGTAAATATTGTACTTCAGTAGCAATGCGCGTTCTTTTAAGTAGTGTTGAATAATGAATGTGGCCAACTTCTATCGTTGAAGCTTTAGGATTAATTCTTAAAAGTGACATTATACCTAATGCTTGATGTGTTTCTTTGTCGACAATCGCAAAGAAATAAGGATCTTTAGAAATGATTCTTTCTTCGATTAACTGCGTAAATGAAGCTTTATCATGAATCGGTTCATGAGGTAAATACGTCCAGTTTGCATCATTTTCTGATGAATATAATAAAGGGAATAACTGATCGATATGACTTTCGTTTAAATGTTCAAGTTTACTGTACTTACCTTCAAGCATATCAACACAAGGCATATTCGGTTCTTTAAATGATTTGACTTCATCACCAATTGGTTGATTAAAAGTATTATATCTCATAAAAAATCCTCCTTTATTTTTATCATAGCATAAAATAAAGGAGGTGAAATTTACGAGCGCGAGTACTGATGCATAAATTTAGCAACGCTTAAGTAAACTAAATGAACAATGATTAAACTTGCGACAGTATCAGAAAAGAAGTGTGCACTTAAATAAATTCTTGAACACATCATAGACAAAATTAATATAGCAGTAATCCATTTAACTGTTACATGTTTGTATAACGCAAGTATGAGAAAAATCGCTACAAATAATGTTAGTGTATGCATGCTTGGAAAGCTGTAACCATCAATTAAATCGGATGGTCTTGGTCGTTGAATAATATATTTTAACGCTGTTCCGATAAATAGTGATGAGAAAGAGAATATTAAATACTGTAGCAAATTTCTTCTATTATAAAAGTATAATCCAATTAATAATATGCATATTAAAATACCGCTATGTAAAGGTGAAAATATAAATGAAAAAATCGATAAATAATTATGTAATCTAAATGCTAATGTTTCAGTTTGTATAAATTGATAGACATATTGATCAATAGGATTGATATAATTTGTAAGAATCAATGACACGATTAAAATTAATAAAATAGTATAACAAATAATGAGCTTGGAATCTTTCTTCATTGTGCGTAAAGCTCCTTTGAACGTGAATATTTAGACTTTTTTCTATTGTAAATATAAAAATAATTTTAAACAATAGGACTTTAGGACTACCTAAATATCATTTAGTAATTTACTTAAAAATGCTATCATAGTAATTATAAATAAAAAATAGGAGTGTGACTATGAAGCTAACAAGAAAAGGTAAAGTAACAATTATTATTGCAGCTATCGTCTTAATTGCTGGGATATTCGTAACAGTAAAGGCGATTAATATAAATAACAAAGTTTATCAACCCATCAATAAACAAGATACAAAACATGTGAAAGAAAAAATTAAAAACAATAAGCCGATTTCTATCGCGATTTTTGGTGTAGATTCTAACAAAGAAAGAGAATCAGAAAATATAGGTGAACGAACGGATTCAATCATGTTAGCTTCAATTAATCCTAAAACTAAAACAACTAAACTCGTTAGTGTTCCACGTGATATGGCAGTAAATATTCCTGGATATAGTAGTCATGATAAAGTTGCACATGCATATGCATACGGTGGATCAAAAACAGCCGTACAAACATTAAAAAATGAATTCAATATACCGATAGATGGGTATATAACAGTAGATATGGATGGCTTTAAAAAGACAATTGATGCCTTAGACGGTGTAAATGTTAAAAGTAATAAATCATTTACTTTTAACGGTACAAAATTTAAAGCTGGAGAGAAAATGAAATTGAATGGACAAGAAGCATTAGACTTTGTACGTAGCCGTAAAGAAGAAGGCGCTGGAGATGATGAAGGAAGACAAGAAAGACAACGTATTGTAATAGAAGCAACAAGTAAAAAGCTTAAAAATAATTTGAATGTTAATAATTTCAATGAGTTGATGAATGTCGCTCAAGATAACATTACAACAAGCTTTAACTTAAATGACACAAGAAAACTAATCACTGACTATAAAAGTGCAACAGAGCATTTTGAGAAGATATCTATCGATGGTGTGAATCAAGTAGAGAGTGATGGTATTTGGTATTTCGAAGCAGATAAAGGTGCGAAACAGGAAATTGTGAAATCGTATAAAAATAATTTAAAAAGCTAACATATGGATGTTTCAATATACTTAATATGAAATGGGGTTATTTTAGTGACTTCAATTAATGAAGTGAAGATTGAACAAAATATGAATCACCTTATTCAAAATTACGGTATTCAATTATTAAATTATATGAGTGTTTGTGAAAGAGAAGAAAAAGCATTACTTTCAACGTTTAAGAAAGTGGATGATCAAACTATTAAAGCAACTCTAGAATTGTTGAAGCAAAATAATCTGATCAATGTTAGAACTGAAGAGATTATGCCCCCAAACATCTATTATCATCTTACGAAAGATGGCGCGTTGATTTTGCAGATGATTTATAAGTTTGAATCATTAATCTTTGAGTAGGTTACACAATAATAAATAGCTGTTGTTTTGAACTTTGAATAATTTTTAATACAATAACACATAGGAGGGATCGTCATGAATAAAGATTGGCAATCACAATTACCTATAGATGATATTAAAGAGCTCATACCAGTAAGTGGTGGAGATGTGAATGAAGCATATAGAATTGAAAGACAGAGTGGAACGGATTTTCTACTTGTTCAACATAATAGAAGCGAAGATTTTTACGCTGCCGAAATTGCTGGTTTAGAAGCATTTGAAGAAGCGGGTGTTACAGCGCCTGTTGTTAAAGGTTACGGTCAAATTAATGGAGATGCGTATTTAATACTGAGTTATCTTGAAGAAGGTCGTCGAGGTATTCAAAGTGAACTCGGCAAACTGGTAGCGAAATTGCATAGTCATTATCAACAAGATGGTAAATTTGGATTTCATTTACCTTATCATGGTAGCGATATTACGTTCGAAAATGGTTGGAAAGATACATGGATTAATATATTTGTCGAGCAACGTTTAGATCAACTGAGAGACGAAATTGTAAGAAGAGGACTTTGGTCTAAGGACGAACTTCAACAATTTGAACAAGTACGTACAGTCATTATTGAAGCCTTAACAGAACATAAAAGTAAACCGTCATTACTACATGGAGACTTGTGGGCAGGTAATTATATGTTCTTATCAAACGGGGAACCAGCATTATTCGACCCTTCACCATTATATGGAGATCGTGAATTTGATTTAGGAGCAACAAGAGTCTTTGGTGGTTTCACGGAAGCCTTTTATAAAGCTTATGATGAAGCATTACCATTAAGTAAAGGTGCAAATGAAAGAATTAAATTTTATGAACTTTACTTATTGATGGTGCACTTAGTGAAGTTTGGTTCAATGTATGCAGGTAGTGTTCAGAGAACAATGGATGACATATTAAATGATAAGTAAAAAGGATTGGGATGAAAATTTATCCCAATCCTTTATTTATTGTGTTGATATTGTATAGTTGCTGTTAAATGAACATCATCTTCACCTATATTACGATAAGTATGTGTGACGTCAGATTCGAAACGTATCGCATCATCTTGACGTACTGTGTGTTTAACGCCATTGATATCGACTTCAAGTGTGCCTCTATGAACGATGATGTATTCCTCAGATCCATTGTGATGTCCTTCTGATTTCATTTCAGCTCCACTTTGTAAAATCATATTAAACATTTCAAAATTTTTATCAATATTAAATGGGAAATATGGGTATATCGTGACGGATTGATTATCGTTATATATAGGTGTAATGTCTGCTTTAGACACGCAATTAATGTTATCTTCTTTATTAGAAATTAAGTCGGATATAGGTAAATGTAAGCCATTTGCTATTTTCCATAAAGTTGTAATGGTAGGATTAGATTGTCCATTCTCAATTTGATTGAGCATTGTTTTGCTAACGCCTGTCAATTTAGATACTGTGCTTAGGCTTAATTGTTGCGATGTTCGGTACTGTGACAAATTATGCGCAACAATTGTATGGATATCTTTCATAAATATAAACACTCCTATTTACTTTATAACGAACGCATTGTACAATATAATGTGTTCTTTATAACGAACGTTAAGAACAGTATAACAGAAATTCACTTTAGGGAGATAATAAAAAGATGGATCATATAAATAGAAGTAAAAAACAAACTTTAATATTATTTATTGGTATCTTACTAATTGGAGCAAGTTTAAGAGCACCTATTACTTCAGTAGGGATTGCATTGCCTTCAATTAAAGAAACTTTAAATTTATCCAATACATCTGTCAGTTTAATCACAATTATTCCATTGCTTTCATTTGCAGTGATTTCACTATTCGCTGCTAAAATTAGTCATAAATTTGGATTAGAACGTACAGTTTTTGGTGCACTCATTTTAATTTGTATAGGTATTGCTTTAAGGGCAATTACTGGAGTCTCTTGGTTATATGTCGGTACGGTATTAATAGGTGTAGGGATTGCGTTTGGAAATGTGTTAACACCAGGTATCATTAAAATGAACTTCCCGTTACGTATAGGTATCATGACAGGTTATTACACAGTTGTGATGAATATATTCGGAAGTGCTTCATCATATGTTACAGCACCACTTGTTAAACATTTTAATTACAACATTGCAATCAGTTTAATAGGTATTGTAACGTTTATAGGTATTATTATATGGTCATTCCAGTTAAACAAACATGAAACAGTTAATAGTTCTCAAACTACGACAAATATAAATGTTTGGAAATCACCATTGTCATGGCAAATTACGCTATTAATGGGCGGCCAGTCAATGATATTTTATTCATTGATAAATTGGTTACCTGAATTTTTATTAAGTCATGGTACACCGATTAATGAAGCGGGGATTTATTTATCTATTCTTCAATTAGCGATTATTCCACTAACTTTTGTCACACCTATATTTGCTGAAAAAATGAAGAACCAAGTTCTGATTACTTTTGTGACAGGATTACTTTTCGTATTAGGTATACTAACGTTAATGTTACAACCTAACTGGGCATTTTTAGGTATTATATTGATTGGTATTGCCAGTGGTTTAGCATTTGGACTTGTTAATACATTCTTTGGATTAAGAACAGAAAATGGTTTAACGGCAGCCAAATTATCAGGTATGTCACAGTCAGTAGGGTATTTATTTGCTGCGATTGGTCCATTACTATTCGGTATACTGCACGATGCTACAAATAGTTGGAATACGTCATTTGGCATACTGCTTGTTACGTCAATTATCATTATGATTATAGGATCACGTGCGGGTAGAAACATTACAATAGAACAAACTTTAGGAGCGAGACATTAAATTAATGTCTCGTTTTCTTTATTTCTATTTATTAATTATAAATAAATTACAATATTATGAACAAAATACATATAATTTTATAAAAAAAGGAAAACGCTTTCTAGTAGTGCTTTATTTTCTGATTATTTATAGTATAATTGTCCCATGAAGTTTGAATAAAATTAAATAGATAAATCTTAACTGAAAAGTTTGTAATGAGGAGTGACATGAAAGAATGGAAGACAATCATTTAAAAAGGGGTCTGAGTTCACGTCAAGTACAGATGATTGCACTTGGTGGAACAATAGGTGTTGGTTTGTTTATGGGTGCTTCAAGCACTATCAAATGGTCGGGACCATCTGCAATATTCGCTTATTTAGTAGCAGGCCTTTTCTTGTATTTAGTAATGAGAGCAATGGGAGAATTAGTTTATTTGTATCCGACTACAGGATCATTCGCCAACTATGCGAGTGATTATTTACATCCAGTAGCTGGTTATGTAACAGCTTGGAGTAACATATTCCAGTGGATAGTAGTAGGTATGAGTGAAGTAATCGCTGTTGGTCAATATATGCAATACTGGTGGCCAGATTTACCAACATGGATACCAGGGGTAATAGTAGTTGTAACTTTAGCTGCAGCAAATTTAGCGTCAGTTAAAGCTTTCGGTGAATTTGAATTCTGGTTTGCAATGATTAAAGTAGTAACAATTATTTTAATGATTATAGCTGGTTTCGGTCTAATCTTCTTTGGACTTGGAAATGGCGGGAATGCTATAGGATTAGGAAACTTAACAGAACATGGTGGATTCTTCCCTAAAGGCATCGTAGGTTTCTTCTTTGCATTATCAATGGTTGTAGGTTCTTATCAAGGGGTAGAATTAATAGGGATTACAGCTGGTGAAACGAAAGATCCACAGAAAAATATTAAAAAAGCCGTTAATGGTGTAATATGGCGTATTTTAATCTTTTACATAGGTGCAATTTTCGTTATTGTAACAGTTTATCCATGGGATCAATTAGGTAACGTAGGTAGTCCATTTGTTGCAACATTCGCAAAAGTAGGTATCACAATTGCGGCAGGATTAATCAACTTTGTTGTTATAACAGCAGCAATGTCAGGTTGTAACTCAGGTATATTTAGTTCAAGCCGTATGGTTTATACATTAGCTCAAAAAGGACAAATGCCTCGTATTTTCACAAAAGTTATGAAAACAGGGGTACCATTCTTTGCAGTATTAGCAATTTCAATTGGTATTTTTGTAGGTGTTATTTTAAATATTGTATTACCATTAGTGATTGATGGTTCTGAAAATATCTTTGTGTATGTATACAGTGCATCAATACTACCAGGTATGGTTCCTTGGTTTATGATTTTATTTAGTCATATTCAATTTAGAAGAAATCATTCAGATGAAATTAAAGATCATCCATTCAAGATGCCATTTGCACCATACTCTAACTATTTAACATTAGGATTCTTTATCTTAGTATTAATCGGTATGTTGTTCAATTCAGAAACACGCGTTTCTGTTATTATCGGTATTGTATTCTTATCCGTAATGACAATTGTATACTTCTTAAGAGGTTATCATAAAGAAGATAAAGGTGAGTATTAAGCCTTTAACATAAAGCGTCTGGGACAGAAATGTTCTAGACGCTTTTTCATACTTTTAGAAATATGGGGGATGAGGTATATTTTAGATGCGGGGAACATGTGAGTGAGGTGTGACTAGCAATGTTGGAGGTCTGAATATTGCAAGTGGGGTGCGACAAGCAATGTTGGAGGTCTGAACATTGCAAGTGGAGTGTGACAAGCAATGTTGGAAGGCTGAATATTGCAAGTGAGGTGAGACAAGCAATGTTCAGGACCTTGTATTTATCAAGACTGGCCAAACAAGATAAATAGGAGCTCTGTATATTGCAAGACTGCCTAAACAAGCAACATAGAGCTCATCTCCCTCAAATTTCCCATATGAAAGAGACTGGAATGCAATATTCCAGTCTCATTATTTTATATGAATAATGTTTGTTTATTGATTTTGATGTATTGCTTTAATAAAGTCTACAAATTTTTCTCGGAATTGTTCGTTTTGTGCATGCATACATACTTCTACTTTACCTTCATCACTAAATTCTGTGTATGTACATCCTGCTGCTTGTCCTTCTGTTATGACAGATACATCGGCACGCTGTGTTGTAAACATTTCTGGATATAATAAGTAGAAGATTGTACATAAGTCATGAATGATATGTTCATGTTCTTCGCCGGCATTTACATCGTTGTATGAAGATAACATATTTATAATGATGTTTCCAAAATCTCCTTGTGTTTGAATGATATTTAAATCATCTTTATTGATCATAGTTTCTCTCGTTACATCAAGTCCACACATTACGATTGGGACATCTTGATCGAAAACAATTTTTGCTGCATGTGGGTCTACAAAAATATTAAATTCTGCAACGGGCGTAGCGTTTCCTCCAACTGCTGCGCCGCCCATTAACACGATTTGTTTAATGTTCTTTTTAGTTTCAGGGAATAGTGAGAATAACAGCCCTATATTTGTTAGTGGCCCAATTGGTACGAGTGTAATAGGTTCTTCAGAATTCAAGATAGTATCTCTCATTGCGATAACAGCATGTTCTTCTAGAATATCATTATGTAAAGTGGTATTGATTTGAGCATTTCCTATACCATTTTGACCATGTACATGTTCTGCTGTTTCAAGTGTATTAATCAGTGGTTTATCTACACCTTTAGCAACTGGCGTATTTGAATGAAAGTAACTTACAATATCTAATGCATTTTGAGTTGTGTGTTCAATGCCTACATTACCACCAATAGTTGTGATTAATTTTACATCTAATTCTTTACTATGTAGTGCTGCAGAAATCGCTATAATATCGTCTATTCCAGGGTCCGTGTCAATAATAATCGGGATTGTCATGTTGTTCGCTCCTTTATCGGTATGATATATATAGTATAACAAAGTACAATTATAATTACGGAATGAACGATTAATTGCACTTTTTGAAAATAAGACAGAAGGCAGAGTAACCTTTTAAAATAAATGACGTATTGTAAAAAAAGTATATAATGGTGTTAAAGGTTATGTTCATGCGTTTGCAACTTCAATTTGCTCAGGGTGCAAAGTAAAGTATCGGGATATTTTGAAGTAGTCGTTATATAGTAAACATAAGGAGTTGGTTGATATGAATATTGGAGCTAGAATTAAAGAAGAGAGAGAAATTAATGGATGGTCTCAAGAAGAACTCGCTAACAAATTACATGTCACAAGACAAAGTGTTTCTAAATGGGAACTCGGTAAAGTATATCCAGGTATAGATATATTGGTACAAATGAGCGATATCTTTGATGTATCTTTAGATGAGTTAATCAAAGGGGATAAAAATTTAAAAAACACGATAATTGAGACTTATCGAAATGAACCTAATCATAATCAAAATTATTATGATCGTCCGATGAATGGTTGGGAGTTCTTATCAAGATTTTGGTGGCTCGTATTTCCGTTTGGAGGTATTATAATAGGTATCATTAATGCACTCGTACAATAAACAGAAGAGGTGATGAATATGGATAAACATTTATATATAGCACATGGCTATACTGCAAACAGTAAAAAGCATTGGTTTAAATGGTTAACAGAACAAATTGACGATATAGATAGTAAAGTATTGGACTTTCCTAATTCATCAAATCCTGTGTTAGAAGACTGGAATAAGACTCTATTAGATGAAGTAGATATAACGAGTGGTAATAATGTAATCGTTGCACATAGTTTAGGTGTAGTGACGGTATTAGATTATCTATCTAGATATGAAGGAGAATGGAATGTTAAAGGACTTGTTCTTGTAGCAGGCTTTTATGAAAAGATTCCTAACTTAAATAAAATTGATGCTTACATGGATCAAACGCATGTAGATTTTGAAAAGATTATTAAACGTGTACCAAACATTGTGAGTGTCATAGCATCTAATGACCGTTTAGTTCCGCGAAATTTAAGTGAACGATTGGCAGAAAAGCTTCAATCTGAAGAGGTTATTGTTGAACATGAAGGGCATTTCTGTGATTCAGACGGTTATACTGAGTTTCCAGAAGTTGCTGAAATCGTAAATGATATGATTAATAAATAAAATATATACAAAAAAAACGCCCCTGGCTATTGCCGGGGGCGTTGGATTAATGTGTTGAATAAAATTTTAATACTGCTTATATATTATGCAGTTACCCATTGTGAAGCGCCTGCAGTGTTGTATAATTTAACAGCTGCTGCATCTTGTACTGATTCTGGAGCTTCTGTTGGAGATACACCTTTATATTCTGCTGGTGCTACTGAATCCCAAGTGCTTTGTAAGAATTGGTATTTACCTGCTGCACCTGAAGTTGGGTTAACAGCTTTTAAGTCTCCGCCAGATTCACGTTGAGCAATAAGTTTTAAGTGATCATTAACATTTACACTTGAACCTTCAGAAGCTGAAGATGAACTTGTAGATGTTTGAGTTGTTTGTGTAGTAGTTTGTTGAGTTTGTTGTGTTTCTTGTTTTGGTGCTTCTACTTGTTGAGTTGCTTGTTCATTAGCTGTGTTGTTTGCTGCTGGAGCTGGAGCTGGAGTTTGTTCAGCTACGTTTTCTTCAGCTACTGGTTGTTGTTGCTCAGCTACAGGAGCTTGAGTGCTTTCAGAGTCAGCTGCATTAGTTGCATGGTATTCCCAAGTAAAGTTGTGACCATCTGATTGGAAGTTATACTCGAAACCATCTAATGTGAAGTTAATGTTATATGCGCCTTCTTGAACCGCATGTTCATTAAGTTCTGGTGCATTAGATTGAGCTAACTGAGCTAATTGCTCTTTATTTACGTCCTGTTCAGCTGCGTCTGCTACTTGTGTAGATGCAACACCTGTTGCTCCGATTGCTACTGCTAATGATGAAGTTAAAAATGCTTTTTTCATAATTTTAAAACCCTCCGAATAATTTTTTTATTTATAGTATCTTTTTTAAGATGATAATTTCTTTGTTAGTTAAAAATTCTTCCCTAAAAATGGGACAAGACAACAATAACATATATAGAGGCTTTGTAAATTACAGTCAAATAACAAAAGATTACAATGTAGAAGAAATAATGTAATAATGAATTACGCTCGTTATATTTTGTAATATTACACCTAAGTTTACCAATTGTATACAATTGGATGATAAAATAGTCGGATTTTATATAATGAAATAGAATCCTTTCATGACGGTTTTGAAAGTAGATATATAAAATTTAAAATTCGATTTCATTACTAAGAAATAAGTTCGTAGAATAAAAATGTAAAATTTTAGATGTGTAAATTGAATCGATCATATTTTGTTTATGAAAAGTTCATAATATAAATTTGATGTTTCTTATAATGCTTCTATAGTTAGTGCGGGTATGTTTCAGCATGATTATGACGATAATAGACTGAATTATCAGTAATATTACTAATGCTATACCTACAATTCTCTTGTGTAATATTTTTGATATCATTGTAATATTGTTGTAACATTAAGGTGTACAATTATACTAAAAGGGAGTGATGATAATGAATAAAATAACTAAATTAACAATTGCAACAGGAATTTCTTTCGGAACAATTTTTGGTATTGTAGATTTTCCTGGTCAAGACGGTCATGAAGTTGAAGCAGCCACAACACCTTACTACACTTATAAAGGTTACACCGGTCATGACGGTAGTTTTATTTTAGATTCAGCTTTCATCAATGCTTTAGTGTATAAGAACGTTACAATGAATAATTATAGAATTGTTCAACCACAATCTTATGAAGGAAATATTTATACGCATAGAACTTCATACGATCAAACATTCTATTTCGGAGGAAAATATGAAGAAGAATATGCTGCAAGTGCTAAATTCCCAGTGAAAAAGCATCACATTTCAAAAGCACAAATTCTTAAAGCTTACGGAAATGATTATACTATAGAAGAAACTAGTAACGGAGATGAATATAGATTCCTAGTAGGCGGCAATCTTATCATATTTACAATAGATGATAATTACGTCACAACAGTTAATATTGGTGAGAATTTAAAATAGCATAAAGACATTGAATTATTATTTTTACAACTATATAATGAAACTAACTTAAACGAACGGAGGTGTTTTAGATGTTTCTTTTAGCTCATAGTTGCAGATTTTTCGTAATCGTACGCAACAAATTTGCGGATGTTCTTCCAAAATTGGCGGAGTATGTCTTTTTTGAAGAAAAATATAGCTATAAGGAATGTCTAACACCAGCTTCCTTATAGACCGATTTTGGAGGAAGCAAAATGAATATTATTAATATGTCTAAACTATCGAAGTCTTATACAGGTGATCTCATCTTTGAGGATATTAAATATGACTTAAATGAAGGAGATTGCGTAGGACTAGTTGGAAGAAATGGTGAAGGTAAGAGTACATTATTGAAATTGATGGGTGGTATCGAAGTGCCGACAGAGGGGCAAATAAGCTGGCAAAAGAACATTTCAATTGGATATTTAAACCAGTTACCACAGTATGAAGCAGATAAAGAAATTTATGAGTGTTTATCAGAAGTATTTAAAGAAATCAATCACGTCTCTCAAAAAATGAAATTTTTAGAAGATGAAATGGCAAATAATGCAGATGATTTAGAACGTTTATTAAAGCAATATGGCGCATTGCAAGAAACATTTGAAGAAATAGGCGGATATGAAAGAGATGCACTTATAAGAAGAGTTAGTCATGGTTTGAAAATTGATCAATTATTAAATCAAACGTGGGGGAACCTCTCTGGAGGAGAACGTACTAAAGTAGGACTCGCTCAAATATTATTGCAACAGCCTAAACTACTATTATTAGATGAACCAACCAATCATTTAGATATTTCTTCTATTGATTGGTTAGCAGATTTTATTAAACAATATAATGGTGCAGTTATGATTGTATCGCACGATCGATACTTTTTAGATGAAACAGTCAATCAAATATTAGAAATCGATCAAGGACATCTGCACATTTATCACGGTAATTATAGTTATTTTGTGAAAGAAAAAGAAGCACGCATTATACGTGAATTTGAAGCATATCAGACACAACAGAAGAAAATTAAAAAAATGGAAGACTCCATTAAACAATTAAGATTGTGGGCGAGTCAAGCAAAGCCACCAAATGCTGCAATGTATAAACGTGCGAAAAGTATGGAAAAAGCATTAAATAGAATTAAAAGATTAGATAAACCAGTACTAGAAAATAAAAAAATGAATGTAAACTTAACAGAAGGACAGCGTGTCTCAAATGATGTGATTGAATTCAAAAAAGTTTCTAAAATGTATGAAGATATACTATTCGAAGATATCGATTTACTTATTAGAAGAAAAGAACACGTATCCATTATCGGTAACAACGGTACAGGGAAAAGCACATTATTAAAAATGATGATGCATCAAGTAGAACCAGACGATGGAGAAGTCCATTGTGCTTCAAACTTAAGAATAGGTTACTTATCTCAACATACGTTTGAAAATATAGAAAATCAAACAGTCATAGAAACATTTAGAGATGTCGTGCATGTAACAGAAGGGCAAGCAAGACACATACTTGCACAATTTATGTTCTATGGAGAAGATGTATTTAACAAAGTGGAAAGTTTAAGTGGTGGAGAAAAAATGAGATTAAGATGGGCACAAATCGTTAACCAAGACTTTAACGTGCTCATACTTGATGAACCAACAAACCATTTAGATATAGATTCAAAAGAAACAATAGAAGAAGCCCTGTTAGAATACGAAGGTACCGTAATAGCCGTATCACATGACAGATATTTCTTAAATAAACTGTTTGATATAACGTATTTACTACAAGATAAACAACTCACAAAATATGAAGGAAATTATGATTACGTAAAAGAGAAGTTATCATGATAAAAATAAAGCGACGCCCGAAAAAGGCGTCGCTTTTCATATTATATATAGGTTTTGTAACGGTTTTGTATAGGATTTTGGACTGGCTAACGCTCAAGAGTGGAAAACAAGATCGTTAGAAATTCTAACGCTCAAGAAACCGAAACAAGATCGTTAGCGCATGAGAACTAGCGCAAAAAATGAAAAAAAGTCGCTCTAACGCTCAAGAGTGGGAAACAAGATCGTTAGAAATTCTAACGCTCAAGAAATCAAAACAAGATCGTTAGCGCAACATTTTTCATTTAACTTTAAAGTGAAGTAAATCTATTTATAGCTGTTTCTAAGATGATATCTTTTTCTAGTTCTTTTGGTGTCCATGGAATATAGTGGTCTACTGGTATACCTGTTTTTCCCATACTTTTACCTAAATCTACATTTCCGTCTTTAGAGTGTGGGACGCTTAATTTATATTTACCGTTAATATTGACAAACATAACATTACTATAATCGTTCATACCTTTAGTAGGTCTACCTATAATTTCAATATTTTTAAATTCATGTGCAAATTTTACAAAGTTATCTCCTGAACTTCCGCATTCAAAGTCCGCTAGTACCTTTACATCTGGACATTTTTCTTGAATGCCTTCAATCGTATCAGGTTCTGGATTGTCATTGATATTAACAAGTCCTTTATCATAGTTATCTTTATATAGATTTAAAATTGATTTATATTCATCGAGATCATCTGAATCTGGCATCTGTTTTATGAGTTCAGAAATTATATGTATTCTTTCATCGCAATATGCTTTTGTAAATCTATGATAATATGGCGTATCATCAGTTATTGTAATACTTTCACTTGTTAAATAAGGTAATAACTTTAAATAAGCTAAATCTGAACCACCGCGATTACCTCGCACATCAATAATAATTTGTTTCGCATTTAAAAGTAAGTTTTTATGCTTATCTATTAAGTTAGAGATTTTTAAATGATCAATAAAGTCGGTAAATTTTAAATAAATATAGGTATGTTTATTTTCGATAATGTATGATTGTTCAAAGAAATCCGGTTTATCCTTTTGTAAAATAGATATTTCTTTAGAATCGGATACGATATATTTATATTTTTTAAGTACGTCTGACCATTCCATTCTTTCTGGGTTACTGGATTTTAATAAATCATGATCATTTTCAAGTATATATTTGATTGAGTAAGAACCTAAATTATGAATAACAGAACCCGTTGGAATTTGTGGATTCCTGGAGTCTATCACATATAATTGATCATTATGTAATTGAACTCTAATATTTGGATAAAGTCCGTTAAGTTCAATTAATTTAAGATGTGAATCGTGAAATTTATTCAAATATTTAGTCATGTAAAAATAAAATTCTTCTTCACTAATATTAGAAATTTTAGATGGAAATTGTGTTATAAGTTCTTTCTTATCAAAGTAACCTGCATATTCATTAATGAGTTGATTTTCAATGATGTTAAATTCTTTTAATGTCATATGATGCACTCCATTCATTTTAATATAGTTGAATATTATTTTTTCCCTTCTCCCCACACTACATCTTCCTATGATTTCAAATAGTATAGACTGAATTCTAAGTCGTTTAATAAGTGTTCTTTCATGAGTTCTATTGCTGCTTCGGTTTGTCTTTTTTCTAGCATTTCTGCTATTTTTTGATGTTCTTCTATAAGACCTGGGCGCTTTTTATTGATAACTGTTTTGCTGAATAGGTATATATAACTTTTTAATTTACTATACGTATCTATTATAAAACTATTTTTTGTGGCGCTCATGATTTTTTGATGGAATTGATCGTTGATTTGTATAATTTCTTCTTCTGTTTTGTCGTCTCCGATTGTTGCATAACTTTTTAATTCTTCGATATCGTCTTGTGTGAATACGATACTCGCTTTTTTGATTGCGTGTGTTTCTATTAAAATACGCATCTCAAAGATATTTCGATATTCTTCTACTGTTGGTACATAAATATAACCGTCTCTTATGAAGTATTCTAATTCTAGCTGTTTTATAGCTTCTCTTATCGGTGTTCTACTAACATTATATCTTTGTGCAAGTTTGCTTTCTGTTATTTTTTCATTTTGTGTTAAGTCACCATTTATAATGTCATTTCTTATTTTTTGATATATAGATAATTCCTTATTTGCCATCGTTTTCACCTCGTTAACTTCATCTTACTATAAAAAAAATTGAAATAAAATGTATACATTTATTAAATTTTAGTATACAATACCTGTAAACGTTTACAGAAAAGGAGCATAAAAATGAAAATTGGATTTGTTGGATTAGGTATTATGGGTAAGCCAATGGTGAAAAACTTAATCAAAGCTAATAAAGATGTATTAGTGAATGATTTAAATAAAGAAGCTGAAAAAGAGGTTGAAGCATTAGGTGCGAAAGTTGTATCTATTGAAGAAATGGCTAGAGATGCTGAAGTGATGATTACGATGTTGCCTAATGGTGCTATTGTTAAATCAGTTTTATACAGTGGTGAAACGGCCGTATTAAACCAAAGTGAAATTAATGTCAAAATGGTTATTGATATGAGTTCTTTAACACCTAATGAATCTTTAGAAATTAGTAAAGTACTTGAAGAAAAAGATATTCAGTATGTAGATGCACCAGTTAGTGGAGGAGAACCACTTGCGATTACAGGAGAATTAGCCGTAATGGTAGGTTGTGATGAAGATTTATTAGAAGATATTAAAGAAGTACTTCGTCCAGTTTCTGGATCTGTTGTGAGAGTTGGTCATGTTGGTTCTGGCAGTGTTGTTAAATTGGCGAATCAAATTATCGTTAATACAAATATTGCAGCATTGTCCGAAGCGGTTGTACTCGCTAAGAAATTTGATATAGATTTGACAGAAATGCATGAAGCAATCAAAAATGGTTTAGCAGGTTCAGCAGTTATGGAAGCCAAATTCCCTAAAATGATTGAACAAGATTATAAACCAGGTGGCACTTTAAACATTAATTTAAAAGACTTGAAAAATGTATCATCAACAGCAGATACAGCAGGTTTAACGTTACCAGTAGTTAATCAAATTAAAGAAATTTATAAATCAGAAGTTGCACAAGGTAATGGTTTAAATGACCATTCAGGTATCATTCAATACTTCGAAAAAATAAATAATATGTAGGTGGAAATGATGTTAACAAAAGATTTAATAAATGAATTTAAGCATGATGATATAAACAAACATTTAGCAGATTTAAAATATAAAATTATTGTACTAGATGATGATCCTACAGGCACTCAAACAGTTAAAGATTTACCTGTATATACGAAGTGGACTGAGGAATGGATTGAAGATGGTTTTCTTCAATCCCATAATATGTTTTACATTTTGACGAATTCTAGAGCGTTAAATGAAGAAGAGACGATTTCTTTACACCAAGAGGTAAGCGCTAACATACAAAAAGTAGCTAATAAGTTGGATATACCTTATTTAATTATTAGTAGAGGAGATTCAACATTAAGAGGTCATTTTTATTTAGAACCTAAAGTGTTAAGTGAATCTAGTGACCAAGCTTTTGATGCTGTATTCTATATTCCAGCTTTCTTTGAAGGCAATAGATATACATATGAAGGCATTCATTACCTTAAAGAAGGCGAGCAATATATCCCAGTATCTGAAAGTGAATTTGCACAAGATACAACATTTGGATTTAAGTCTAAACATATGAATGACTTTATTAGCGAAAAAAGTAATGGCGAAGTTCAATCTGACGAAGTTTATCATATTACATTAGAAAACTTACGACAAAGAGATAAAGAAACGATTTTTAATGTATTTTCAAATTTAAATAACTTTGATCAAGTCGTAGTAGATGCTGTAAATGATGAGGATATGAATTTCTTTGTAGCTTGTTTGACTGAATTTTTAGCACAACATGATAAACGCTTTATCTTTAGAACAGCAGCATCTTTTGTTAAAGCAATTTGTGAAACACCTGGAGAAATTATCAATTTAAATTCTTATAAAGAAAATGATAATGGTGGCATCATTGTTGTTGGTTCACATGTTAAAAAGTCATCAGATCAACTGAAATACTTATTAGACCATTCATTTATTAGTGAAATAGAATTTGACGTTACGCAAATAGCGTCAACCAATTTACAAGCTTATGTTGATGACATTACACAACTCGTTGAAAGATACATTGATAACGGTGAAGATGTTGTCATTTATACGTCAAGAGATGTTATTAGAACTGAGAACTTGCAACATAATTTAAGTATTTCTACTGCAATTTCAAATAGTTTAGTATCAATCGTTTCAAATTTAGATGTACAACCGAAGTTTATTATCGCTAAAGGTGGTATAACTTCAAGCGATGTTGCGACAAAAGGATTAAAAATTGAAAAAGCAAAAGTCATCGGTCAAATTACACAAGGGGTTCCAGTATGGCTAACAGGTCCTGAAGCGAAATATCAAAATATACCTTATGTTATATTCCCAGGAAATGTCGGAGATGAAGAAACTTTAAGCAGTGTATATGAATTAAATCGTTAAATATATAAAGAGAGAGGGATTTAAATGTTGGGAGAATACTGGCCACTGATTAGTGTTGTAATTGGTGTATTAATTTTATTAGCGCTGATTATGTACTTTAAATTAAATACGTTTGTTGCTTTAATTATCACTTCAATGTTAACAGGTATTATTCTAGGTATGCCACTTGATAAAATTGTGGAAACCATTGAAAAAGGTATGGGCGATACACTAGGTCATATTGCGATTATTTTTGGATTAGGTTCGATTTTAGGTAAGTTATTATCTGACGGTGGTGGTGCAACAAGAATTGCAGATACACTGATCAATACGTTTGGTAAAAAATATGTAACTTTGGCAATGATTATTGCATCATTTATTATCGGGATATCTTTATTTTTAGAAGTTGCATTTGTGTTATTAATTCCTTTAGTGTTTACGTTGGCTAAAAGAATGAAAATATCTAATTTACAAGTTGGTATTCCAATGGCGACTTCAATTGCCGTTACGCACGGATTCTTACCACCACACCCAGGTCCAGTAGCGATATCAGAAGCGGTTAATGCCAATATTGGCGAAGTACTGATGTATGGTCTTATCATTGGTGTACCTTTAGCAATCGTAGTCGGCGGGATCTTCCCTAAATTTGCATATGCTATTGCACCTGTAGCATTTGAAAAGAAAGGGAACACAACAAGTATAGGTAAAATTAATGATTTTAGTAATGAAAAATTACCGAACTTTGGTATTAGTTTATTAACAGCATTATTCCAAGTTATTTTAATGTTATTTGCTACGGTAGTTCAACTTATAACTGGTCATGATCAAGAACCAACAAACTGGTTTGAATCCATCGTGTACTTACTTGGTTCATCTGTTACAGCAATGCTATTAGCTGTATTATTGGCGATATATTCAATGGGTATTAAACAATCTAAGAATATGACAACGATTATGAAATCATTTGAAGAAGCTATAGGACCAATAGCAATGTTACTTTTAATTATCGGTGGGGGCGGTACATTTAAACAAATCCTCATTGATGGTGGTGTTGGTGACACAATTTCAGAAATATTCCACGGTACAGAAATGTCACCAATTTTTCTTGCATGGTTAGCTGCTGCTTTATTAAGAGTAGCACTTGGTTCAACAACAGTAGCAGCAATTTCTTCAGTAGGTATTGTATTACCATTATTACAAGCTTCAGATGTGAATATTTCACTTGTCGTACTTGCGATTGGTGCAGGTAGTATATTCTGCTCACATGTGAACGATGCTGGATTCTGGATGTTCAAAGAATACTTTGGTTTAACAATTAAAGAAACATTCTTAACATGGACACTTCTAGAATCTGTACTTTCTGTATTAGGATTGATATTAATATTAATCGTCAATTTAATTGTATAATTTTGAAACAGTCTGGGACATATGTATATGTCTCGGCTTTTACTTTTTTCATTATTACAAATTAATGTACAAAACTTGTATTAAAAGGTAATATGGTAGCGATTACATTAATAAAGGAGCATGATTATGTGGATTGATATTACACAACAATTGACGAACAATATTGCACACTGGCCAGGTGATGAGCCATTTCATTTTAAACTTTCAGCGACTAAAGAAGAAACGGGTTCTGTAAATATTGGTAGTATTTCAACAAGCACACATATAGGCACACATATGGATGCGCCATATCACTTTGATGAAGAAGGTATCAAGATTCATGAAATTGACGTCAATCGTTTAATTGGCGATGCAACATTGATAGAAATTATGGATGAAACTTTAATCACCCAGGAAATACTCAAGAAATATGATATTAAAGGGACGATTATAATGATTAAGACTAAATCAGAAGCACATTCTGAAGTGTTTCCAGAGTCAGTACCTGTCTTAACAGAAGATGCCATTCAATATTTATCTTCAATAGAGATTAAAGTATTTGGTATTGATGTGCCATCAGTAGATGATATTGACTCTAAAACGTTAGACAATCATCATGCATTTAATCAATACGACATCATTAATATTGAAAATCTATTATTAGAAAATGTATCAGAAGGTTATTATAACTTCATTGGATTACCTTTAAATATAGTAGGTGCAGACGGATCGCCAATAAGAGCGGTCATTGCTAAAAAGGGGGAGTAGTTGTGAGCGAATTTCAAGATGAATCACTTAAAGGGGAAAGTGTGAAGACAGATTTTTCGAAGGACATGACGTATAGTGAATATTTAGGTTTAGATAAAGTATTATCAGCACAACATACATTAACAGATGCGCACGATGAGAAATTATTCATTATTGTCCATCAAGTATCAGAACTGTGGATGAACTTAATTATTCATGAATTAAATTCTGCAAGTGATGATATTAAATCTGATCAATATAAACAAGCATTTAAAAAATTAGCTCGTGTAGGTAATATACAAAAACAACTCATTCAAGTATGGGAAGTATTATCAACCATGACACCAAGTGATTACTTGAAATTTAGAGATGACTTAGGGAATTCTTCAGGATTTCAATCTTTTCAAAATAGAATGATTGAATATAGTTTAGGATATAAAACAACACACGCTTTAAAAATCTATGAAAAAGACCCAAATATATATCAGCAGTTGAAAACACAACTAGAACGACCAAGTATTTATGATGAAACAATTAAAGCAGTACATAGAGCAGGATTTAACATAGACTCCGAAGTGTTAAATAGGGAAGTTACACAAAATTATATGCGGAATGATTCAGTCAAAGAAGCTTTTAAAGCAATATATTTACAATCAGACGCATACTTTGAATTGTATGAACTTCTAGAGAAATTAACAGATGTAGAAGATAGATACAGTCAGTGGCGATTTAGACATATGAAGACCGTACAAAGAATAATAGGATTCAAAACAGGAACAGGTGGAAGTTCAGGTGTAAACTATTTAAAACGGGTTATTGACCAGAACTTCTTCCCAGAATTGTGGGAATTGCGCACAGAGTTATAAGTTGAGAATGGAAGTATAGGTATTTCCAGGCCGATAAAAATAAAATAGCGACCCGGAAATGAGATTTTCAGGCCGATAAATAAAAATAGCGACCCGAAAATGAGATTTTCAGGCCGATAAAAATAAATACCGGTCCAGAAATAGAAAATATGGACCGATAAAAAAATTTACCGATCCAGAAACAAAAATGAAGCTGAGGCAATGACCGTTGCCTCAGCTTTCTGCTTTCAAAGTCCTTCTAATTCTAGCTCATTTCGCTATCTTTAACATCTGTTATAAACATATGTCCTGGTGCGTGCGTAATCATGATGTCTGGTTTGGCATCTAATGCGACAGATTGTGGTGTTACACCGCATCCCCAGAATACAGGAACTTCTCCGTCTTTAATTGTTACAGCTTCACCGAAATCAGGTTGGTCAATGTTTCCGATACCGATTTCACTTGGATTTCCAATATGTATTGGTGTACCGTGTACTTCTTTGAAATGTGTTGTGATTTCAGTAGCTTTAATTGCTTCTGACATCGTCATAGGTCGCATGCTTACTGTAATGTTTCCTTTAAAAGTACCACTTGGTTCAGCTGGTATATTTGTGATGTACATCGGTACGTTATGATTTTCTTCTATATGACGTACTGGAATGCCCGCTTCAAGCAAAGCATGTTCAAATGTAAAGCTGCATCCAATCAAGAAGCTGACCATATCATCTGTATACAACGCTTTAATATCCTCGTATTCTTGAACAAATTTGCCATCTTTATAAAGTCTGTACAATCCAACATCTGTTCTAATATCCGCTTCTTTTCCATGTTTACTAAATGACGGCGATCCTACTTCGGATACATCAAGTAATGGACATGTCTTCGGATTTTTAAAGCAAAATTTCAAAAAATCATAAGCATATTTAGAAGGCAAGATGACGACATTTGCTTGGACATACCCTTTAGCCATCCCACTAGTTGGTCGTGTTAATGCGCCTTGTCTAATACTTGCTCTAATTTCCTCTGGTGATGCAGTTTGTAAATTCATGGTATTATCCCCTTTCTGCATGGTTCTCCTAATTATATCATTTAAACATTATTCCGAGCTTTCTAACAATCATATGGTAAAATATTTGTTGGTATGAACGTATAGAAAAGTAAAGAAACGATAGGTGTTTATATGTTAAATTTATTTGTCTTATTATTAGAACGTGTTGGTTTAATTATACTTGTTGCCTACATATTAATGAATACCACGTATTTTAAAAATATGATGGGTGAACGTGAAAAATGGTATGTAAAATGGCGATTGATCATTGTATTTTCATCATTTGCATTGTTATCTAATTTTACAGGTGTCGCGATACATAATGGTGAAATTGTATCGAGTATGATTTATTTACATCTCGGACCAGAAGTGTCACTTGCGAATACACGTGTGTTAACAATAGGCGTTTCAGGGTTAATAGGTGGACCATTTGTAGGTTTATTCGTAGGTGTGCTATCAGGTATATTTAGAGTTTATATTGGCGGTGCTGATGCATATACATATTTAATATCATCTATCGTCATTGGACTTGTCGCAGGTTACTTTGGGGCACAAGCAATGAAGTCAAAAAGTTATTTATCCGTGAAACAAAGTGCATTAGTTGGTGCATCAACGGAAGTTATTCAAATGATTTGTATATTGATATTCTCATCTCAAAAAGCAGATGCATGGGAACTTGTTCAACTTATTGCATTGCCGATGATTATCATTAATGGATTAGGTACTGCGATATTTATGTCTATTATTATTTCGACAGTTAAACAAGAAGAACAAATGAGAGCGATTCAAACGCATGATGTATTAAAGCTCGTCAATCAGACATTGCCTTATTTTAAAGAAGGATTAACAGAATCATCTGCACATCAATCAGCAAAAATTATCAAAGATCTTATGAAAGTTTCTGCTGTTGCTATTACAAATAAGACGCATATATTGGCGCATGTTGGTGTAGCTAGTGATCATCACACACCTGATAAGACCATCATTACTGATTTATCTAAAGCAGTTATTGAAACAGGTCAACAAAAAGAAGTCTATTCTAGTAAAGATATAGGGTGTCAACATCCGAACTGTCCTCTTGAAGCGGCGATCGTTATTCCGTTATATGTACATGATGATATTGTAGGAACATTGAAGTTATATTTTACAGATCATCATGATTTAACATTTGTAGAGAAACAACTAGCTGAAGGTTTAGCTAAAATATTCTCTAGTCAGTTAGAACTCGGTGCTGTTGAAACACAACGAAAATTACTACAAGATGCTGAAATTAAGTCGTTACAAGCTCAAGTTAATCCGCATTTCTTCTTTAATGCGATTAATACAATTTCAGCATTAGTTCGAATAGATCATGAGAAAGCACGTCAATTATTATTACAATTGAGTCATTTCTTCCGTTCGAATTTACAAGGTGCGAGAAACAATACGATTACAATTGAAAAAGAATTAGAACAAGTACGCGCTTATATTGCTTTAGAACAAGCGAGATATCCCGATCACTTTAAAATTGAATTTGATATACCTGAAGAACATTATTCTGCACTTGTACCACCTTTTGTTATACAAATATTAGTAGAGAATGCGATTAAACATGCGTTTACAAGTAGAAAAGATGACAATCGCATTTGGGTCAAAGTGAGTCGTAACCATCAATCGATTCAATTATGTGTAAGAGATAACGGACAAGGTATACATGAAGATAAAATTGCTATTTTAGGTAAGACAACGGTTGCCTCTCAGTCTGGAACTGGAAGTGCGTTAGAGAATTTAAATAGAAGATTAACAGGATTATTTGGAAATCATGCAGAATTACAATTCGATTCAAGTGATAAAGGAACGAAAGTATGTACGATTATTCCACACAAATATCGAGAGGAGGAAATGTAATGCATGCGTTAATTGTTGATGATGAGCCATTAGCACGTAATGAACTGAAATATTTATTGAATCAAATTGGTTCATTTAGTCAAATTGAAGAAGCAGAAAATGTTGAAGAAACATTGGAACAACTACTGTCACACGAATTTGATGTTATATTTTTAGATATTAATTTGATGGAAGAAAGTGGATTAGATTTAGCGAAGAAAATCAATAAAATGAAACATGTTCCGCATATTATCTTTGCGACTGCTCATGACACATATGCTGTACAAGCATTTGAATTAGAAGCAACAGACTATATCTTGAAACCTTTTGAGAAAGCAAGAATTGAACAAGCGATTAATAAAATTACGAATATCGAGACACAACAATCAGTGGAGCCGAAACCTGTCAATCACGATGAAGTCTTGCCTATTGAAATTGATGATCGTATTTATGTATTGAATGTAGATGATATTATTGCGATATCTGTCAACCAAGGTATTACGACGATTAATACGACTGACAATGAATATACGACAAACGAACCACTTAGTTTCTATGAGAAAAAGCTCAGTCACGCTAAATTTATTCGTATTCATCGCGCAAGTATTATCAATAAATGGCATATACAATCGGTTGAACATTGGTTTAATTCGACGTATCAAGTGACGTTGACGGGGAATATCAAATTACAAGTTAGTCGATCATATATGAAGTCATTTAAATCAGAAATAGGGTTAGTATAATTTTCAGAGCATAGATTTTGTAACTTAGAGGTCAATTATTGCATTTCACATTGAAAACGCTTTAAAAAATGATTTTCATATTAAGATAACCTTAAGAGATTACTTCGGGAGGTTGTCAAAATGAAAAAAGTCAATAACTTCTTTCATCAAGTATTAACAATATCAATTGTATTATTAATTTCACATGTCATAGAAAGCTTTATGCCTATACCAATGCCAGCATCTGTTATCGGATTAGTGCTAATGTTTATCGCTTTAACGACAGGTATTATCAAGTTAGAACAAGTAGAAGCGGTTGGTACTGCATTGACGAATAATATCGGATTCTTATTCGTTCCAGCGGGTATTTCAGTAATCAACTCATTAGGCATTTTAAGTACGAGTCCAATACTTATCATATTACTGATTATTATTTCTACAATTTTATTACTTGTTTGTACGGGTATCTTTTCACAAATGATCATTAAACCAAGTGAAAAAGCAGCTAAACGTACGAAAGAAATTAACAATAAACGCGTGGCAGGTGATTATGCATGATGGAACATTTAGGCCTTAATACACCATATTTCGGTATCGGATTATCTGTAATATTATTCTTAGTCGGTACATATTTATTTAAAAAAACAAATGGATTCTTCTTGTTTGCGCCATTATTTTTCAGTATGGTTGGTGGTATTGTATTTTTAAAAGCGACAGGCATTCCATATGAAAATTACAAAATAGGTGGAGATATTATTAATTTCTTCCTAGAACCAGCAACAATTTGTTTCGCAATTCCTTTATACAAAAAACGTGAAGTGCTTAAAAAACATTGGCATCATATCATGGGTGGTATAGCAATTGGAACAGTAGCAGCACTTGTTATTATTTATATTGTAGCGAAAGCATTCCAATTTGGTGATGATATTATCGCGTCAATGTTACCACAAGCAGCAACAACTGCAATTGCATTACCAGTTTCAGAAGGTATTTCAGGTATTAAAGAACTCACATCATTAGCCGTGATTTTAAACGCCGTTATTATAATGGCATTAGGTAATAAATTATTGAAACTCTTTAATATTACAAATCCGATTGCGAGAGGATTAGCTTTAGGTACAAGTGGACACACACTCGGTGTCGCAGCAGCAAAAGAATTAGGTGAAGTAGAAGAATCAATGGCCAGTATTTCACTCGTTCTTGTTGGTATCGTAGTCGTAGCAGTCGTTCCATTCTTTGTTATGTTCTTATTATAGAAAAAATGACAAGCGCCTGTAACATGTTTATGTTACAGGCGCTTGTCATTTTATTTATCTACTAAAATCCATCTAGATAATATAAATGTTATTGGAATTGTAAAAATTAATCCGATAAATGGTGCAAAAGTTTCGTTTACATGAAGTAACTGTACAAACACAAATAATAATAATGTTTGTAATCCCATATTTACAACTTGTGTAATAGGAAATTGAATGAATTTTTTTACGGTAGATTCAACTCGGTAAACAAAATAACAATTCAAATAAAATGAAATGATAAAGCTTATTATGAAACTCAATATATGACTTACTAAATATTGAATGTCGAACACTTTTAATAATAATAAATATATCCAGTAATAATTAACTGTATTGATGCCACCTACAAGTATAAATCGAATGATTTCTCCGTGTTTCTTGAACATATAGCTACTCCTTAAGTACGCAATTTATTATACGACCAGGCCACGTTTAGTACTATATTGTTCGTATAAATGATCTTGTGCAATTTCTTCTAAAATCTCAACGACTTTATAGACTTCTTCATAAGATGTATATAAAGCAATAGGTGCTAATCGAATCACATTCGGCTCTCTAAAATCAGGAATCACACCTTTATCTTTCAACGCTAAACTGATTCTATATGCTTCATCATGCACTAAACAAACATGTCCACCTCGTTTAAAATCATCACGTAAGTTCCCAACTGAATAACCATAGTCAGTTAACTTTTCATCAATTAAATACATTAAGTATGACGTAATATGAAGTGATTTCGTTCTAATTGCATGCATACCAACTTCGTTAAAAATGTTAAGCACACCTTCTAATGGTGCCATAGAGAGAATATTTGGCGTTCCAACTTGCCAACCTGAAGCATCTCGTTGATGTTCAAATGTATGATTAAGTTGGAATTGTGTTTCGTCTTTATTCCCAAACCACCCGGCCGTACCAGGACTGCGATTAAAGTGTTTCTTATTGATATATAAGCCAGCAGTTGAACCAGGTCCACCTGATAAATATTTATATGTACACCATACAGCAAAGTCTGCATCAATTTGGGTTAAGTCCATTTCAATCGCACCGATTGCATGACATAAGTCCCATCCAATGATGATTTGACGTTCCTTCGCAGCCATTGTTATTTTTGCCATGTCTAATACTTGAGCACTTCGGTAGAGAACAGTAGGTAATAGAATAAGTGCAACATCATCCGTCATTGCTTCAATAATGGCATCTTCATCAATGAATACACCATCTGAACTTTTAACAATTTTAACTGCATCGTTTGGATCTAATCCTTTTAGACGCACTTGACTATCTACTGCATAACGGTCAGTAGGGAAGTTTAAGTCATCAACTAATATTTTGTATTTATCTTTAGTCGGTTCGTAAAAAGTACTGATAGCTTGATGTATATTGGATGTCGTACTACCAACTACAACAACTTCTTCAGGACTCACACCAATTAATGGAGCCATGTTTGAAGCAATGTGCTTAGAATAATGATAATATTTGCTGTCTTCAATATTCCAAATTTTGATACCTTCTTTTTTCCAATCTTCTAATGCATTGAGCAATGATGCCTCAGCATCTTTAGAAGCAAGACCTAAAGAATTCCCATCCATGTAAATTTCGTTAGGTTGTATATAAAATCGATCACGAACATGATGTAACACATCCGCTTTATCCAAAGCTTCGGCAAATTCTTTTGTTGTATTAAATGAAGTATCCATTTGTTCATCCCCTTATAAATAATGAATCATTCTTTAAATATAATTGTATACTTTCCATGTAAAAGTCACAAAGATAATGATATTTGTAATGTGCGGATGTAGGTATGTGGGTGTGGGCAGGAAGTGAGAAGGTAGGATTGGGATTTCCAGGCCGATAAAATAAAATAGCGACCCGAAAATAGGATTTCCAGGCCGATAAAATAAAATAGCGACCCGAAAATGGAGTTTCTGGACCGATAAAAATAATTACCGGTCCAGAAACGAGAAATATGGACCGATAAAAAAATTTATCGGTCCATATTTTGCATCTCAGTTATCAATTATTCATTTTGACTACTAGTCTTGCGGCGTCTCCTTTTGCTAGTCGGTCGAATCCTTCATTAATTTCATCTAGAGGCAGCGTGTCTGTTAGTAATGAATCAATATCTAAGCGACCTTGTTTATAAAGTGCGATAAATCTTGGGATATCTCTCATTGGTACACAGCTACCAACATATGAACCTTTAATGGTTCTTTCTTCTGCTGCTAAAGTAACTTGTGGAAATGAAAATTGATGTTTAGGGTCTGGTAATCCGGTTGTAACTGTTGAACCTCCACGTTTAGTGATTTTGTATGCAACTTCCATTGCTGGCACGACACCGGCAGTTTCAAATGCATACTCAACGCCACCTTTTACATAATCTTTAACTTGTTCAACAACATCATCGTCTCCTGAATTAAAAGTTGCAGTTGCACCGAGTTTTTTAGCTAATTCAAATTTGTCTGGATTAATATCTAATGCAATGATTTCTCCTGCTCCAGCTAATTTAGCGCCTAAAATTGCATTCAAACCAATACCGCCTAATCCAACAACTGCGACTGAACTGCCTGGTTTTACTTGTGCTGTATTAATAACTGCGCCTATACCTGTAATAACAGCACATCCAAATATGGCTACTTTTTCAAAAGGAATGTCTTTATCAACTTTAACGATAGAGTGCTGTGAAACAACTGCATAATCTGCAAAGCCAGAAACCCCTAGGTGATGATGCATATTATCTTCGTCATTATGTAGTCTTATGCCACCATCAAGAAGTTCTCCTTGCTCATTAGAAGCAGCGCCATTTTCACATAGTGCAGGTCTACCTTCACTACATGGTAAACAATGACCACAGTTTGGAATAAATGTACAGACAACATGATCACCAACTTCAAAGTTTGTTACGTTGTCTCCAATTTCAATAATTTCTCCTGCCACTTCATGCCCAAGTGCCATAGGAGTAGGGCGTGGTCTACTTCCATTAATAACAGATAAATCTGAATGACATAAACCTGCCGCTCCAATTTTGATGAGCACTTCATTTTGATTCGGTTTATTTAATTCAAGTGTTTCAATTTTTAACGGTTTACTTTCTGAATATGGACTAGGTAAACCCATTTCGTGCAATACTGCTGCTCGTGTCTTCATTAGCTTTCACTCCTATATGATTAACATTATTCGTAATATCCATCTGTTGATTTTCTAAAGCCTTCAAATTGATTGCCATCATGGCCGAACCAAATTTGTGCGTCTTTCTCTTTAGCGAGTCTTTTAATCTTTTCAACAGATCTTGCCCAACCAATTGAATCGTATAAAATACCAGGTGGCTTTAAATTGTCTCCCATACTTTCAGCTGTGTAAATAGCATCTGAAGCCAATATCAGTGTACCGAGTTCCTGAGTTTCTACCTCTAGTCCAATCATGCCCCATGCATGACCACTACCAAAATTCAGTACTTTAACACCTTTAACAATTTCTAAATTATCTTCATAAGGTTTAATCGTTTTCCATGTTAAATCATTTTTAATCCAAGCATCAATATCCGCCCAAATATAAGCACCAGCTTTTTGGTTACGCGCATAAGTCTGCATCGTTCCATTAAGTTCATCATCATGCACAATTACAGTTGCGTTTGTAAAATATTCAAGACAACCCGCATGATCTAAATGAAGGTGAGAAGCTACGACATAATCAACTTCGCTTGGATCGACATTAATTTGTTCAAGTCTATTAGGTAAGTAGCAAGATTCATCAGCAGTATACGGGAATGCTTTTTGAGTTTGGTTAATCCATCTACCGTTTTCCCCCATAGAGTTAGGGTTACAAGCCGTGTCGAATAAAATCTTTGCTTCAGGATGATCAATAAATACGGTGTAAATAGGGAATTCAAACATTTCATTAGGTGCATTAGGATTATCCAAAGTAGCTTGATTAGACCCAGCAATCATTAGATTCTTGTCCATTCTCATACGACCATTGTCGAGCACATAAAGCTTTATTCCTTGGTTATTTACATTTACCATAAATCATCACCTCAATCTTTAGTGTATAATTACATTATAGTTGTAATCGTTTTCAAGAACAAACAAAAAGACAAATGTAATATAGATTGAATAGGGTGATGAGGTTGGAATATGGACCGATAAAAATAATTACCGGTCCAGAAAAGAGAAATATGGACCGATAAATAAAATTAGCGACCCGAAAACGGGATTACCAGGCCGATAAATAAAAATAGCGACCCGAAAATGGAGTTTTCAGGCCGATAAAATAAAATAGCGACCCGGAAATCGAAATTTCCGTGGTCGCTTCATCTTTGTTAAACGAGTTTCTTCCTAATACTACCTGATATAAAATCAACTACTGCTACCATTATGACTAAACCTATTAATATTATGCCTACTCGATCCCAAGTTCGAGTTTGCAAAGCAAATATTAATGGTGTACCGATACCGCCAGCTCCGATTAAACCGAGTATTGAAGCGGATCTTAAGTTTAACTCAAAACGATATAATACTAATGATATGTATGAAGGGAGTATTTGTGGTACTACTGCAAACATAAGTGTCTTAATCGAATTGGCGCCACTTGCTACGAGTGATTCTGTTGGACTTAAATCTAGATTTTCTAGATCTTCAGCGAACAATTTACCCATCATACCTATAGAATGAATACCTAGTGCAAGTACACCTGAAAATGAACCTGGACCTACAGCTTTAATGAAGATAATAGCCATAACAATTTCAGGAAACACTCTTATAACACTCAAAATAAATTTACTAATACTAGAAACAGGTTTAAATTTAACCATGTTTTTAGCAGCAATAAATGCAAGTGGTATAAATAAAATGGCTGATAAAAATGTACTAATAACAGCAATTGCAAATGTTTCTAATAAACCTCTAAGAAGGTCTTCACCTTCAGGAATATATACATAATTCCAATCAGGATGAAATAATCCATCTACAATAGATTTCATAATTGTTCCTGACTGTGATTTGATTTCGAAAGCGGGTAATCCTACAAAAGCCCAAATTAATAATACGACAACAATGATACTTGTAATCCATCGAGAAATAATGGATTTGCGTTGTCTTTCTGGCTTTAACTGATAATGAGTTTGTGTCATATTAATTTTTCCCTCACTTTCGTACTTACTAAGTCAATGATTACAACAATAACAAGTGTTACAAGTATGATTGTTAATGTCTTAGGATATTGGAAAAGCCCTAACGTTTGATCATAATACAGACCAATACCACCAGCACCTACTAAACCTAATACTGCTGCCGCTCTTATGTTAATTTCGAATGCGTATAATACATAAGACATATATGGTGCAATAGCTTGTGGGATTATCGCATATGTAATCCATTTTAATTTATTTGCACCAACTGCAGTCATAGCTTCTAATGGGCCATCATCAATACTTTCTAATGATTCATACATCAATTTACATATGATACTAATAGATAAAATGATGATTGCGAGTACCCCTGGAATTTGACCGATACCAAAAATTGCAACGAATACTGCTGCAAGTAATAAGTCAGGGATTGTTCTTACAATATTCAAGATAAATCTACAAGGATAAGTAATCCAACTTGAACGAATGACATTGCGGGCACACAGGATTGAAATAGGAATTGAAAGTAGACCACCTATAAATGTCCCTACAACTGCCATTCGAATGGTATCTAGCATTGGTTTAGTGATACTAGAAATATAACTTAAATCTGGTGGAACCATACTTTTGAACAGTTCGACCATTTGTGGAATACCGTACATTAAATCACCAATACTAAAGTTTGTAAACATGAAACTCCAAACGACTAATATAGCGACGATAATGATTGATAAAACAACTTTTAAAGAAGTCTTACGACGTAAGTAAGGTTCAAAGCGTTCTTGGTTAGAGTCCATTTACTGCACCCCTAACTTCTCGTCATTTTTAATATGGCGTCCATAAATTTCGGCAAATGTTTCATCCGTTGCTTCTGATGCAGGACCATCATAAACTAATTCACCAGCACGTAGCCCGATAATTCTAGTACCGTATTCTTTTGCTAAATCTACGAAATGCAGGTTGATGATAATCGTAATACCTAATTCCTCGTTAATACGCTTTAAGTCATCCATAACTTGTTTAGTTGTAAGTGGGTCTAATGACGCAACAGGTTCGTCTGCAAGGATGATAGACGATTCTTGACATAAAGCACGTGCAATAGAAATACGTTGTTGTTGACCACCAGATAATTCATCAGAACGGTTATACGCTTTTTCTAGTATATTTACTCTATCTAATGATTCTAATGCTTTTATTTTATCTTCTTTCGGAAATAAACCGAGTACCATTTTCCAAGTAGGGTGGTATCCGACTCTACCACTCAACACGTTTCTTATTACAGATGATCGTTTGACTAAATTGAAATGTTGGAAAATCATACCTATATTGCGGCGCATCATCAGTAATTCTTTACCTGATGCTTTAGAGATGGATTTACCATCAATTAAAATATCGCCTTCAGTAATATCATGTAAACGATTGATAGAACGTAGTAGGGTAGATTTACCAGCACCTGATAAACCTACAATTACTGCAAAGTCGCCTTTTTCAATATTTAAATTGATATCTTTCAGGCCTTGGTGACCATTTTTATATATTTTGCTCACGTTTTTAAATTCTATTTGACTCATATGTATCCCCCTTAAAAAATAAAAGCTCTGCTCATAATAGGAGCTGAGCTTTTATATTAAATCTCATCATTATTTTTCGTTATCGTTTACTTTTTTACCGTATTCACGTACGATATCGAATTCAGAGTCTTTACTATCAACATAGCCTTCATGACTATAAACTTCACTTACAATTTTGTGACCTTCTTTAGTTTTTGCGATATCTTTAAAAGCTTTTTTAAGTTTATCTCTAAATTTGTCATCCATATCGCTTCTTACTGAAATTGTATCGTTTGGAATATCTTCAGTTAATTCTACGATTTCAGTATCTTTGAAGACGTTTGGTTGGTCTTTCTTAACAATGTTACGAGCATCTTGGAATGTTACAGCTACATCAACGTCACCATTTAATAATGCAATAATAGCTTGGTCATGTCCTTTAACATTTGTAATTTTCATGTCGTTAATTGGATTGATGCTTTCTTTTAATAATTCAGCTACTGGATAAGTGTATCCTGCAGTTGATGTAACATCTTGTAAGGCAATTTTTTTACCTTTCATATCTTTTAAAGATTTAATTCCAGAATCTTTTTTAACAACAAATTGTGATTTATAACTTTTAACGAGTTTGTCATTATTAGATCCGTCTTTGTTAACGCCATAACGTTGTGCTTGTAGTAATACATCAGCAGCTTTTTGATCATGTGCTAATGTGTAAGCAGTAGGTGGTAAGAAACCAACGTCTACTTTTTTAGATTTCATTGCTTCAACGATTGTGTTGTAATTTGTAGAAACTGAAACTTTTACTGGAATATCTAATTCTTTTGATAATAATTTTTCTAACGGTTTTGCTTTTGCTTCTAATGTGTCAGCATTTTGAGATGGAACGAATTGAATAGTAAGTTCTTTAGGTTTATAGCTGTCCCCTTTGCTATCCCCATCACTTGACGATTTTGAATCAATACTTGATTTCCCGTTGCCACATGCAGCTAGTAAAATCATTGCCCCCAACAAAAGTATGGTTACAAAACTAAAACTTTTTTTCATGTCCATTAATTAAACCTCCAAATATGTATTATCACTACAAATAAATAAAATCTCGATACAAATTTAATTATACGCTTCGATTATGTAAAATTACAATATGAATATGCATATATTTTCTATTTAATGCCATAATTTGTATGGACTCCATTTACATAAAAATATTACCACAAAATCTTATGTTTTTTTACATAAAAATAGAAAATTTTGTTAAATGATTGTAAGGATATTAAAGGTTTGTCTGATGCAACATATTTCTCGGGTTTAGTTAATATTTCACTTCAAAATTCATTACTTCTGGCACATCTTCTATACTGTGTTGCTCTAAGAAGTTAATCAGCATTTCTGCGCCTTCTACTTGAATATCTTTGATAATTTTATCAGCACTATACATGTTAAAGTCACCGCCACCAACTGCTCTATAATTATTAAGAACGATAGAATAATGTGCGTCTAATTCGATAGTCTTGCCTTTAAATAAAACATTTTCTACACGATTGCCAATAGGCTTATGAATATTGAATGTATATGAAATACCCGCGTACATATCATAGTTATAATGTTGTGGTTTAGGTTCAATGAAAGCCTTATTCACAACGAGTTCACCTTGCTCAATATCGAAGTATGAAGCGGTTCTTTCTAAGGCTAGTAATAAATCTTTACCAGTAATATCTAGTACATAGAATGTATTAGGGAATGGGTAATTGTTAATAACGTCACGCATCGTAATAGTTTGTCCAAACCCAACACCACTATCAAATAATGCTGAAGCGGAAATATCAGCACCACTAAGCTTCATTTGAGCATAATTAATAAAGTTAATCAGTGGGTGTGGCTCTATTCTTGCTTTAAAATGATCGTCGACATACATCGTTTGAGATTGTTGCGAGATTTCAGTATCTAACCAGTCATTAATTTCTTTTTCTAAGTTTGTAAGACTTTGTGGAATTGAAATTTGAGGTTGATAGTCTTTAACAAATAGTAATTCTGAATCTGCTGATAACACTTTATTTGTTTCTTCATCAATTTTCAATGTGATTTTACCGAGACAATCTCCTTTACCACCGGGTTGAATGACTGCTGTTTGATTAATGACTTCTGCAATTTCTCTATGTTGATGACCTGTTATCAATACATCAACATCTTCTAATTCTGTTAGTAAAGCGGATCCTTCATTCTCACCAGTAAGTAATTCAGTTTCTTCACCTGTATGTAAATCACGCTCAAAGCCTCCGTGATAGCACACGACAACAATATCCGCGTTACGTCTCACTTCTGGTATCAGTTCTTTCGCAGTTTCAACAGCAGATTGGAAACTTAATTCGGCTATTGTATCGGGTTTCTCCCAATGCGGTATATATTGAGTCGTTAAACCGATAATACCGAAAGTTGTTTTCTCTTTTTCTAAATAAATGACATCATTACCAGTGAAAGGTTGATGATCTTTAAAAATATTTGCCGATAACACGGGGTAGTTTAAAGATTTAATCGCATCATAAAGATAAGGTAAGCCATAGTTAAATTCATGATTTCCAATAACACCAAAGTCAAAACCAATTTGGTTGTATAGATCTGTTAAAGGCTTGCTTGATTTTGTTTCCGAAGCCAAATATGAACATAGTGGTGAACCTTGTAGAAAATCACCATTGTCCATTACGATGACATGTTCATGAGTTTTCTTGATATCTTGAATCATTTGATTAATTTTAAGTAAGCCCTTAGGTAAGTCTTGATGAGCCTCTTGATAATCAGTAGGGAAGATATAGCCATGAATATCACTCACCGTTAAAATTATAATCTCTTTCATTATGAAAAAGCCTCCAATCATAAAATAATTCCTTGATAAATATAGTATAAACGAAACTTTTGAATAAAATGTAATATATTTTAGGATTAGAAGGAAATTTGGGGGAGGATATGGGAGTTTCTGGACCGATAAAAAAATTTATCGACCCGAAAATGAGATTATCAGGCCGATAAAAATAAATATCGACCCGAAAACAGGATTTACAGGCCGATAAATGAAAACCTGAGTCATCGCGTGATGACTCAGGTTCAATTTTTCAATATTAAATTAGAATGTTTGTCCTAATGCTTTTGCACGCTCGATTGCGTCTGCTTTGATTTCTTCTGCTTTTTCTGGGTTAGCATTGTGGCCTTCAACAATTAAACCGTCAAAGTCTGTAATTCCGTAGAAGTTCATCATTTGTCCGATGTAACGGTGACCCATTTCTAAGTCAGCTGCTGGACCTTCACTATAGTATCCACCACGTGCTTGAATGTGTAATGCTTTTTTATCTGGTAATAAACCAACTGGACCTTCAGCTGTATATTTGAATGTTTTGCCAGCTACTGATACTGAATCTAAGTATGCTTTCATAACTGGTGGGAATGAGAAGTTCCAGAATGGTGTAACAAATACATATTTGTCTGCATTAACAAATTGATCACTTAATTCGTTTAAGCGACGTACTTTACCTTGTTCGCCTTCTGAAAGTTCTTCAAATCCTTGTCCTGATTGTAATTTACCCCAACCAGCAAATACATCTGCATCAATTTGTGGAATGTATGAATTGTATAAATCGATATGAACGACTTCATCATTTGGGTTTGAAGCTTTATAACTTTCGATAAATGATTTAGCTGTTGCCATTGAAAAAGAAACAGTTTCATCATGTGGATGAGCTGTAATAAATAATACTTGTGACATAATAATATTTCTCCTCTGTGATAAAAATTAAACTAACTATAAATATTATACTTAAAATTTTTACTAAAGCAATAGGAACGCTCATGAAAATAAATGTTATTTTACACTTAAGTTTTAATAATGGTAGGATAAATGTAATGAATGATAATTTGATAAGAGGGATGATGGATTTTGAGTAAGAAATTATACTTAATGAGACACGGACAAACATTATTTAATGAGAAGAAAAAAATTCAAGGTGCATCTGATTCACCATTAACACAATTAGGTATTGAACAAGCGCGTATGGCAAAAAAGTATTTCGATGAATCGAATATAACATTTGAGTCGTTATACGCATCTACACAAGAACGCGCGAGTGATACGCTTGAAATTATATGTCCAGAAAGGCCGTATGTAAGATTAAAAGGATTAAAAGAATGGAACTTTGGGCTTTATGAAGCTGAAAGTGAAACATTAAATCCGCCACATAAGCCAGGTGAAACTTCTTATGGAGACTTCTTTGTTGATTATGGCGGTGAGTCTAGTGAAGAACTGCAAAATAGAATGAACGAAACTTTAACAAATATCATGAATACAGATGAAGCCGATACAATTTTAGCTGTAAGCCATGGTGGAGCATTATATATGTTTTTACAACTATGGTTACCATTTGAAAAAGTTAAAGAAGTGAAATTCTCCAATTGTTGCATACTCGAATTTGAATTTGAAGCCAATACATTTAAATTTATACAAGCCATTAATCCAACAGAAATGGCATAAAAAACGGGACAGCCATCGCTCATGATGACTGTCCCGATCTATTATTTAATTGAAGGTATATAGAATCTAGAATTTTCATAATGGAATATGATTTTAGAGTAGTCGAAAGGAATACCTGTACTCGTGTAGAATATTTGTTCATATTCTAAAGATGGATCACCTTCATTTAATTCCAAGTGTGTCGCATCTTCTTTATTTAATTTACCAATATTGAAATATATATCAGTGAATCCTACTTTGACTTTTAAGTTATTTTCAATGTAATGAAAGATTGAACCATTGGCAATTTCTTCATTCATGTATAAGACAACATTCTTACTAAAATAAGAAGTTTCAATACAGAATACCTCTCCATCAAGATATCTAACGCGATCTACAAGATATACAGTATCGTTATCTTTTAACTTTAATTGTTGTTTTACTTCATCTTCAGGTTGAATCTCTGCGACTTTTAAGATTTTACTCGTTACATCGTGCCCTTTAAATTCATCTGAAAATCCATCAGCAGTAAATAAGTTAACAAATCCATCTCTTTTCGGATTTCTTACATAAATCCCACTGCCTCTAGCTTGATAGATTAAACCTGTTTTTTCTAGATTTTTGAGAGCATTGATAATCGTACTCTTGCTCACGTTAAATTCACTTCTTAAAACTTCAACACTCGGTAATTTATCCCCAGCTTCATAATGCCCATTATTGATAAGCGACTCAATACGTTCGGCAATAAGCTCGTACTTAAGCATATTAATCCCCACTTTATGATAGATATTACTCATATTATAGCACTTGTTAAATTAATAACACTAACTAAATATATACCTATCTTTACAAATTGTATCGGTATAATTATAATGTAAGTGTATACAAAATATCCGGAGGTAATCAAATGGCTAAATTAAACAAAGACTTTTTATGGGGTGGCGCTTTAGCTGCTAATCAATTCGAAGGTGGATATGATCAAGGTGGTAAAGGGTTAAGTGTTCATGATGTGATGACTGCTGGTGAGCATGGTAAAGCACGTGAAATTACTGAAAAGATTGAAGCGGACAAATATTATCCTAACCATGAAGGTATTGATTTCTACAATAGATATAAAGAAGATATTGGCCTGTTCAATGAAATGGGATTAAAGTGTTTAAGAACATCTATCGCATGGACGCGTATTTTTCCAAATGGTGATGAAACTGAGCCAAATGAAGAAGGGCTAAAGTTCTATGATAATGTGATTGATGAGCTTTTAAAATATAACATTGAACCTGTATTAACGTTATCTCATTTTGAAATGCCGTTACATTTAGCACGAGAATATGGTGGTTTTAGAAATCGTAAAGTTGTAGACTTTTTCGTTCGTTTTGCTGAAACTGTCTTCAATCGTTATAAAGATAAAGTGAAATATTGGATGACATTTAACGAGATTAATAACCAAATGGATACGAGTAATCCTATATTCTTATGGACGAATTCTGGTGTCACTTTAACAGAAGAAGATGATGCTGAAGAAGTATTATATCAAGTTGCGCATAACGAATTAATCGCAAGTGCACTTGCTGTATCAAAAGGTAAAGAAATTAATCCAAACTTTGTAATTGGAAACATGATTTCTCACGTACCTATTTATCCATATTCATGTAATCCTAAAGATATTTTAGAAGCGGAAATTGCCAGTCGTTTGAGATATTTCTTCCCAGATGTTCAAGTAAGAGGATATTACCCAGGTTATGCATTAAAAATGTTCGAGAAAAAAGGTTACGATATTAAGTGGCAAGAAGGCGACGATGAAATCTTGAAAAATGGTACGGTAGACTATATCGGCTTCAGTTATTATATGTCTACAGTCGTTAAACATGATGCAGAACAAAGTGTTGATGGTAATGTTGTGAATGGTGGATTACCAAATTCAGTAGAGAATCCATACATTAAAGTCAGTCAATGGGGTTGGGCAATAGATCCAATTGGTTTACGATATACTTTAAATGCGCTGTACAATCGCTATCAGTTACCATTATTTATCGTTGAAAATGGCTTCGGTACAACAGATGAATTTAAAGAAGACGGTACGATAGATGACCAAGAAAGAATCGATTACTTGAGAGAACACATTCAAGCGTCTATAGAAGCGGTTGATGAAGACGGTGTTGAACTAATGGGTTACACACCATGGGGCATAATTGATATTGTATCATTTACAACAGGTGAAATGAAAAAACGATATGGTTTAATTCACGTAGATCGTGATAATGCAGGAAAAGGAACATTAAAACGTACTAAGAAGAACTCATTCTATTGGTATAAAAATGTTATCGATACAAACGGTGAAGAACTTAAATAATAAAATATATTAACGAATTAATCTCTTGTCATATTAAATGACAAGAGATTTTTTTATGTTGTAATCAACCATTTGCTGTTTGAATTCATTACTGTATTCTCTACGCTCTCTTCTCATAAAAAGACCACCTACTTTCTTAATTTTAACAATACTTCTCTTTAAAGAAGTTGTCCAATTAAGTGTAGACGGTCCAGTATTCTATTAGAAAATTTACAGTAGGAACTGCTTCTATTTTAGTCGGAGCTACTTTACTTTTCGGGATAGGTGAAGAAGCAAAAGCGGATGAACAACAAAATAATTCTGTACAATCACAGTCAAATAATTTAAATGATGATGGTCAATCTGAAGAGGCTATAGAAAAACAAACATCAACAGAAAAACAAATTGTAGATCAAGAGAGCACAGAAGAAATTGCAACTAATGAACAAGATGTCGCTAAAGAAGAACAAACAGAAGAAGCACCAAAAGCTGAAGAAGCAGAAAAAGCAACAACAGAAGAAGCGCCAGCAGCTGAAGAAACAAACAAAGCAGCAACAATTAATCCATTAACAGCAGAAAAAGTAGGCGAAGGCGATCCAACAACGGAAGTAACGAAAGAACCAACAGACGAAATTGTTAACTATGCACCTGAAATTATTCCTCATGGTACTCATGAAGAAATTGATCCAAACTTACCAGAAGGTGAAACTAAAGTTATCCCAGGTAAAGATGGATTGAAAGATCCTGAAACTGGTGAAATCATTGAAGAACCACAAGATGAAGTAATCATCCATGGTGCTAAAGAGGACACAGGAAGCGACTCAGATAGCAACTCAGACTCAGACAGCGATTCAAACTCTGATAGTGAATCAGATTCAGAAAGCAACTCAGATTCAGACTCAGACTCAGATATGGGAATGGGTTCAACTGATTCAAACAACAATGATGGAAACGGCATTGCAAAAGCTGCAACTACAGATGATCATGATAAATCAAATAATGATAAGAAATTACCAGACACTGGTGAACAACCAATTAATAACGGTGCTTTATTCGGCGGTTTATTTGCTGGAGTTGGATCATTATTATTGCTTGGTCGTCGCAAAAAAGATAACAAAGAGAATAACTAATAACTAGATTATTCTTAAGTGATTTAAAAGTGGTTAGGTCATAAGACTTAACCACTTTTTATATAAATAACTTTTTCAACAATAAAAAATTTAGTTGAAAAAGTATTTAAAAATTCCTAGTATTGCTAAAGGTTGATTTAATGAATGACTTTAAGTGATAATATGTATAAAGTTATTTTGAAATAATAAAAAATGATGTACGAAGGAGTCTTTTTAATGCAAGAGAGAAAATTAGTCGCTGAAAAAGAAATCGAAGTTAATGTTTATGATATTGATGCTATGGGCATTGTGAGTAATATTGTGTATGTAAGATGGTTTGAAGATTTAAGAACTGCTTTTATCAACCAATATATGACTTACTCAGAAATGATGAAATTTAATATATCACCAATATTGATGAGAACTGAGTCAGACTATAAAGTACCATTGACGATTCATGATAAACCAGTTGGTAGGTGTTGGTTAGTTAAAGTGAGTAGAATGAAGTGGGAACTTGAATTCGAAATTGCTACAGAAGATAAAGTGCATTGTATGGGATATCAAAAAGGTGGATTTTATAACGTGGTAGATGAGAAAATAGCACAAACACCGAAAGTATTTTTAGAAATTTAAGTTAGGATGGCATATATGACAAATAATCAAGACACGTTATTGCAACCTATTGCTGTTTTTGATGCGGGAATTGGCAGCTATTCAATTGTAGAATTGTTAAAAAAGACATACCCAAATCAAGACATAATATATTTGGCAGATCGCAATCAGTTTCCTTATGGTCAAAAATATATCCATGAATTAGAAACTGTAATCACACAAACCATTCATTATTTAGAAAAGTGGAATCCTCGTTTGATTATCGTGGCATCTAATGTACCAACGATTACTATTTTAAATAACATGAAAGATAATTTTGATACTGAAATCATAGGTGTATTTCCACCGGTGAAAGAAGCGTTAGAGAAATCTTCTAGTAAACAAATAGGTATTTTAGGTGTTCAATCTTTAATTGAAAGTGATGCATTAAATGAATTTATAAACAATGAAGTTTCTTCAGGCCATGTATATCAATTTAATGCTTTTTCATTAGTAGAATTAGTTGAAGACGGTTCATTTATATCCGATAAATATCGTACTTTAATGACTGTGAAGAATTTTATGGATGATATTATAGACCAACATGAAGAAATCGATATATTTACATTATCTTCTACACATTTACCGTGGTTGTATAGTTATTTTAAAGAATTATATCCACATATCATGTTTATTGATCCTGCTCAAACTGTTATTGAACAAGCAGCATCCTACATTTCCAACGGTCATGGCAGGATTAAGACATTAGTAACTGAAAATGAGAACTATACTATAGAAGGTTTTGAATCAATACTTGAAAAGTTAAATATAGACTTAGAAATTGAAAAGGTCGAGATAAATTAAAATTTTCATTTTACAACTTTAGATTATATGTTAGTATATCTTAACGATTAATTTAAAGGGGGTAAATGATGTTTGATATCGTATCTTTTCAACTGTTTTTAATCACAGTGCTTATCATCTGTATAACACCTGGTATTGATATGATGTTTATATTAAATAGAAGTATTTCACAAGGTAGAGATGCAGGTATATATTCAGCATTAGGTGTATCGGTTGGTGCAGTTGTTCATACTGTACTGTCAGGATTAGGGTTGTCCGTTATTTTACAAACTTCCGTTGTCTTATTCACGATTATTAAAATTGTCGGAGCAGTTTATTTAATTTATTTAGGTATACAAATGTTTATAAGTAAACAATCTTCAATCTCAATAAAGAAGACCGTGTATCAGTCTCGTAGAAAATTATTTGTACAAGGCGTGATCACGAACGTTACGAATCCTAAGGTAGCGCTATTCTTTATTTCCTTTATTCCACAGTTTATTTCAGTGGATAATCAGTACGGTCCAATACCATTTTTAATATTGGGTAGTATTTTCGCAGTAATGGGTGCGATCACATCATTTATCATTGCAATCTTTTCAAGTAGTTTAACAACAAAATTAAGAGAAAATATCGTAGCAGAAAAAATTATCAATAAAATAAGTGGTGCAGTATTTGTCATATTAGGAATAAGTCTATTCGGTACAAAATCATAAAGAAGTGAAAATGGCGCGGAACATTGAATAATGTCCCGGCCATTTTTTTATTGGGGAATAGTGGGATGAAGTGTTCTGAATGTTGCAAGTGGAGCGTGACTAGCAACATTGGAGGTCTGAATATTGCAAGAGAAGGGTGACTAGCAATATTGGAGCCGTGTATATTGCAAGACTGCCTAAACAAGCCACATAGCACGCCCGTATATTGCAAGACTGCCTAAACAAGCAACACCCACACCTCCCAATCTCCCTCATCTACAAAATTCCCGTATACGCCATTCGGATGATTTTTATATAAATGTATGAAAATTATGAACTTTCAATTTTCAGATGATTGTTTTGTGCTAAAATTTTAAATGTGTAGATATAAGGGGAGTGTGGACGATTATGAAGGTATTTGCAAAATTGGGCTGGTTTATTAAACAAGAAAGGAAAAATTATATTTTTGGCATTCTCATTTTATTACTCGTTGCGCTGATTGATTTGTTGCCACCACAAATTATTGGTCGAGTGATTGATGGTATTAGCTTTAATACTTTAACGGAAAAGACGCTTCTTATTTATCTCATCATTTTATTTCTTGCTGCTGTATTAACATATGTATTTCGGTACTACTGGCGCATTATGATTTTCGGGGCGAGTATGAGGTTAGGGAAGATATTAAGAGAGCGACTGTATCACAAATATACGTCAATGAGTCCTTCCTTTTTCCAAGAAAGACGTACTGGAGATTTAATGGCACATGCTACTAATGATATTAGAGCTGTTCAGAACACTGCAGGTGGCGGCGTTCTGACAATTGCTGATTCATTGATGTCAGGTGGGGCTGTTCTGATTACTATGGCAATTACTGTTGATTGGCGTTTAACTTTAATTGTGATGATTCCACTTCCTATTATGATTATATTAACGAGTTATTATGGTAAATTGCTTAACCGCGGTTTTAAAAAGGCACAAGCTGCGTTTAGTCAGTTGAATGATAAGACTCAAGAGAGTATTGCTGGGATAAAAGTTACAAAGACTTTTGGTTATGAAAAAGACGATCAAGCAGATTTTAAGCAACTAAGTGATGATGTCGTATACAAAAATTTAAAAGTTTCTAAAATTGATGCATTGTTTGATCCAACGATTATGTCAGTAATTGGTGTGAGTTACTTTTTAGCGATATTCTTTGGCGCAAGAATGGTGATTCAAGATGATATTACAATTGGACAACTTGTTACATTTACAACTTATTTAGGGATGATGGTTTGGCCACTGCTTGCACTTGGATTATTCTTTAACATTGTTCAAAGAGGTCATGCTTCATATGAAAGAATTAATGAAATTACCAATGTTCCAAACGATGTCGATACAGAAGTTAAGACGGATACGATTCCTGAAGGGGATATTCATGTCGACATTAAATCCTTTAAATTCCCAAACGATGATAATGTGGCATTACATGACATTCATTTCACGATTGAAAAAGGTACAACATTAGGTATTGTTGGTCGAACAGGGTCAGGTAAAAGTGCAATCATTCGTCTGTTATTACGCGAATTTGATACGAAAGAAGCGGATGAAATTATATATGGACATCATCCATTAAGTTATTTTGATATTCGTCATTTAAGAGCGCAATTTGGTTATGTACCTCAAGATCACTTTTTATTCTCGACTTCAATAAGAAATAATATTGCCTTTAGCGATCCTACTATCGATGATGATATTATTCATAACGCGAGTAATATTAGTTATATTCACCAAGATATATTAAGCTTTCCTGAAGGCTACAATACAGTTGTCGGTGAGAGAGGTGTTTCATTATCAGGCGGTCAGAAACAAAGGATTTCTATCGCAAGGGCATTAATTATGAATCCACCTGTACTGATATTAGATGATTCATTATCAGCAGTAGATGCAGAGACTGAAGAACATATACTTGAAAATATGCAGAACGTCAGACAAGGTAAGACGAATATTATAACAGCTCATAGAATGAGTGCTGTCAGTCATGCGGATATGATTATCGTGATGGATGAAGGCACAATCATTGAACGCGGTACACATCAAGAGTTGATGAATCTTAAAGGTTGGTATTATGACACGTATCAATCACAAGCCTTACATGAAAAACTTGCGAGTAGTCTAGATGAATTGGCAAAGGGGGATGACAACGATGGCACAAAATCATAATTTAACTGCCAAAGATCAGTTTGATGTACTTAAAAGATTAATTAAATATACGTTCCCCTTTAAAGGTATCATTGCACTTGCTTTCTTAATGCTGACGATTTCAACAGTTGCAAGTGTCGCAACACCTTATTTAGTAAAAGTATTTATCGATGACTATTTAACACCACGTGTATTTCCAGAATCAGATATGACATTACTGATTGTCATATTCTTTGTCGTTCAAATCATCGGTGCTGTAACAACATATTGGAATGTATACTTATTTCAATATTTAGCTTTTAAAGTGATTCAACAATTAAGAATTGATGCTTTTGATAAAATTGGCCAATTAGGCATGCGCTATTTTGATAAAGAGCCAGGTGGCAGTATAGTATCAAGGTTAACGAATGATACTGAAGCCATTGTAGAAATGTTTATCGGTGTATTTTCATCATTTTTAATGGCATTATTTATGGTTATTTCAAGTTATGTCATGATGTTTATTTTAGATTTTAAATTAGCTTTAATGGCACTTGTATTTGTACCTATTATAGTTGTCATATTAGCACTTTATAGAAAATATTCTGCGATATACTTTTCTCAAGCGAGACAGCTTTTATCAGATTTAAATGCGAAGTTAGCTGAATCTATCGAAGGTATGAGAATTATTCAAGTATTTAATCAAGAAAAGAGACTTCAAAAAGAATTTAATGACATTAACGATGAGCACTATGAGTTTAATATGAAGACAGTCAAAATTGATGGCTTATTACTCAGACCGGCAATCAGTATGATTTCAGTATTTGCTGTCATTATGATATTAAGCTACTTCGGTATATTGAGCTTTTCAGGTGGCATTACAGCAGGGGTTGTATTTGCATTTGTACAATATATGGAACGCTTCTTTGAACCGATTAACCAAGTCAGTCAAAATTTAAACGTACTTCAACAAGCGCTCGTATCAGCGAGTCGTGTATTTAAACTAATCGATAATGATATGCTTGAGCCCGAGCAACAAGAGCGTCAAGATTTTCATATTACTGACGGCAAAATTGAATTTAAAGATGTAACATTTAGTTACGATGGCAAAACAGATGTATTAAAAAATATATCATTTATCGCAAATCCAGGTGAAACAGTTGCACTTGTTGGGCATACAGGTTCTGGGAAAAGTTCAATCATTAACTTGTTTATGAGATTTTATGAATTTGAACAAGGTGAAATTTTAATAGATCAACAATCGATTAAGCAAATACCGAAAAAAGAACTCAAATCTAATATTGGGCTTGTGCTTCAAGATGCATTTATTTTCTACGGAACGATTACATCGAATATAAAATTGTATCACCCGACAATGACTTTTGAAAAAGTGAAAGAAGCGGCTGAATTTGTAAATGCAGATCAATTTATCAATAAATTACCTGGGAAATATGATCATAAAGTAATCGAAAAAGGTAGTGCATTTTCAAGTGGAGAAAGACAATTGTTAGCATTTGCAAGAACGATCGCAAGTGATCCAAAAATATTAATACTGGATGAAGCGACTGCTAATATCGATTCAGAAACAGAAGCGCAAATTCAAGCATCTTTAGAAAAAATGAGAAAAGGCAGAACAACATTAGCGATTGCACATAGACTTTCAACTATTCAAGATGCTGATCAAATACTCGTATTGAATAAAGGCGAAATTGTTGAAAGAGGCACACATGACGAATTGATTAAACAAGACGGCATTTATCACAAAATGTATTTACTTCAAAATGGATAATAGTACGAACTGATCAGACGAAAGTGTCTGGTCAGTTTTTATATATGTAATTATGTATAATAAGCAGTAATAGATAAATAGAGGAGGATTTTACATGGGTGTTTTTGATGTAGACTATAATAAAATAACTGAGCGAACACAATTTCCATATGAAATCGAAGTGATTCATCATACTTGGATAACGATGCAAGATGGTACGAAATTATCAGCTAAAATCTGGCAACCTAAGACCGACACTAAGACTAAAGGTGCGGTATTAGAATATTTACCATATAGAAAAGATGAATTTACAGCTTTACGGGATGAAATTAGACATAAGTATTTTGCAGGGTTTGGGTATACTGCTATTCGAGTTGATATAAGGGGAACTGGGGATTCTGAAGGTATTATCGAAGACGAATATCCATTACAAGAACAAGACGATGCATTGGACATTATAGAATGGATAACAAACCAAGAGTGGTCAAATGGTTCAGTAGCAATGATCGGTAAATCGTGGGAGGATTTAACGGATTACAAGTTGCTGCGAGACAACCAGAAGCATTGAAGACCATTATCTCATTATGTTCAACGGATGATCGATACGCGGATGATGTTCATTATAAAGGCGGAACGCTTATGGCTTCTGATATGCTTTGGTGGGCTTCTACGATGTTTGCATATAATGCACGACCAGCATTTCCGAAATATTTCGGTGATAAATGGTATGAGAATTGGCTTGAACGTTTAGAACATACACCACCGTTTGTGGAAGAATGGGTTAGTCATCAAACAAGAGATGATTATTGGAAGCACGGTTCTATCAATGAAGATTATTCAAACATTACCATTCCGGTATTAACGATGAGTGGTTGGGCTGACGGCTACACAAATGCTGTGTTTCGTTTAATGCGTCATTTGAATGTTCCGAAGAAAGGTATTATAGGACCTTGGGCACATGAATTTCCAGACGTTGCAATTCCTGGACCTCAATTTGGATATTTACAAGAAGTTGTCGCATGGTTAGATAAATGGATGGAACCGAATGACCATATTAACCATAAAGACGAATTTCTTGTTTATGTTCAAGATAGTGTAGAGCCACAAACTTCATACGACTATCGAGAAGGCAAATGGCTAGATTTATTAAAAGAAGACATCAAGTCGAAAGATATTTTCAGTAGTATGACGCAAGAAATCACGTTGAAAAATAATCAACAACATGGTCTTTATTCAGGCGTGTTCTGTCCTTTTGGCCAAGAAGGGGACTTACCAGATGACCAAACAATCGATAATGCTTTAGCATGCTCATTTATGGTTGAGACGTATGGTGAAACATTGAATATCATTGGACAACCTATCGCAAAGCTCCGTGTTAAATCTGATTGTGAATATGGCAATATCCATGTGCGTATTTCTGACGTGCATCCAAATGGCAAGAAGACATTGATTACGAAAGGTCAGTTGAATCTAAATCACTACAAGAGTCATGAAACGCCAGAGAAACTACCAATTAACGAGTATATCAATGCAGAAGTACCTCTAGATGTTATAGGCTATCAAATACCAGCAGGACATAAAATAGAAGTGTCTATCTCTCCTACATATTGGCCACAAATTTGGCCGAGCAAAGAGATAGCAAATATAAAAGTGGATTTAGAGTATTCACAATTGATATTACCTTTAGTTGATCATTTTGAAGAAATTCAATTAGACTATCCTTTATCAGAAACTGCACAGCCTCTAAAAAAAATCATTCATAGAGAAGGGTCTCGAACGAGGGATATCACGAAGCGGTTAACGACCAATGAATGGGAATTAAGAGATTATTCAGATGAAGGATTAAGAACATTAAAAGATAGTCATATCACATATGGAACAGAGAACTTAAATGTCTACACAATTAAAGAAGACGATCCATTATCAGCCAAAGTTCAATGTGATTGGAAAGTGATTGTTAAAGATGATGATATAGATACTGAAGTAGAGACATTTAGTACAATGACATGTGATGAAGACTATTATTATTTATATAATAAAGTCGTAGCTTATAACGAAGGCGAACAATGCTTCTCAAAAACATGGAAAAAGAAAATAAAACGAGACTTTACTTGAAGATGAATATAGATTAAAAGAACCGCGAAAACTAACAGCTCACGTTAGTTTTCGCGGTTCTTTTAATCTATATAACGATATGACATTAATTCTTGTAACATTTGAATTTCTTCTTGCAGTTTGGCACCGATGTTTGTATCTCGAACTTTCTTTCTTTCGAGTTCTTCATCTACAACACGTCTAACGGATAGTTCATCAGCCCCGTTGAGTAGTACATTTTCTTTTGTACCGAAGTGTTTGTGGGCAACGAGCTGCATACCAAATGAGTTATACAGCAATGTATAGCCGGCGATACCTGTTGTAGATTGATAAGCTTTTGAAAATCCACCGTCTATAACAATCATCTTACCATTTGCTTTAATTGGATTTTCACCATCAATTTCTTTAACAGGTGTGTGACCGTTGATAATACGACCTTGTTCAGGATCTAAATCAAACTCTTCTAACATTTTGCGACACATATCGCTGTCTTCTCTTAAGTAATAATAAGGATTTTTTTCTTCTTTATGTGACGCTTTATCTTTTATAAAATATCTTTCGAATGTTGTCATGGCACGTTTACCGAATAATGAAGAATATTTACCTGTCCATAAATACCAAATTAAATCTGTAGATAAATCATCTGTTTCATGTTTACGACTAAATGAATTTCTAATATGATATTCGAATTGGTCTAATAACTCACGTCCATTAAAGACTTTACCGTCAATTTCCATTTCTTCCATATTACCTTGTTCATCTACAGGTATACATCCGTGGATAAGCAAATTACCATTATATTTTAAATATAAGTTACCTTTTTTCATTAAAAAGTTCATATGACGTTTCAGTTTTTCGGATTCTTGTACAGAAAGTAGAAGTTTATTAATGACTTCCTCTTCTTCTTCGTTTAGTTGTGCTGGATTTGCTGGATCAATGGTTTCGAAGCATGTATTTTCTAATTGATACGTTTGACCATAAATAGTAATTTCATTTTTATCGTAATTTACTTTTTCGAGTACGAGTCTTTCTTCCATATCAAATGACGGACGACGTTTAATAATTGGACTTTCTAGTTTAAATTGAATGATGGCGATTGCTTGATGAATCTTAGTGATTTGAAGTTTTTCTTCTTCTGATAGTTCTTTGTCGGCATGTTTTTTTGGATGAAATGCAGTATTATCGCCGTAATATTTTTCAGCTAAATTAACTAAAGGTCGCAAATTAATACCATATGCATCTTCAATGATATCTAAATTATCATAACGTGCGCATATTCTTAATATATTAGCTAAACATACTTTTGAACCAGCATAAGCACCAATCCATAATACGTCATGGTTACCCCATTGGATATCAACAGAATGATAATTGATTAACGTCTCCATAATTTTATCGGGTTCAGGACCACGGTCATAAATATCTCCTACAACATGTAAATGGTCAACGACTAATCTTTGAATCGTGTATGCTAAACCAATAATCAGTTTATCTGATTGACCTAGTGAAATGATTTTTTGAACAATCGTTTCGTAGTAAGTCGTTTTATTGTTATAGACATTGCTTTTGTATAATAACTCTTCGATTATGTATACGAATTGTTTTGGTAAAGCTTTACGTAACTTAGAACGTGTATACTTACTTGAAGCGTATGAAATAAGATGTATCATCTGTTGAATTGTTTCAATATACCATTCATTTAATTCCGATTTTGATGCAAATTGATTTTTAACAAGTTTCAATTTTTCTTCTGGATAATAAACGAGTGCAGCAAGGTCGCTAATATGTTCTTCAGAATGTGTATCTTTAAAAATATCATTAATTTTAGCTCTCACATTACCAGAACCATTTCTTAAAACATGTTGGAATGCATGATATTCGCCATGTAAGTCACTTACGAAATGTTCTGTTCCTTTAGGTAAGTCTAAAATAGATTGTAAATTAATAATTTCAGTTGCTACTTTTTCTTCTTCATCAAACTTTTCTGCTAATAAATTTAAGTATTTTTCTTTTAAATTCTGGCTGTCGTATTGAGTCATAAAAAAATTCACTCCGTTCATCATTTCGAGATTTTTTATTTAGAAATTAAACCTACCATTTGAGATATAGTATAACACATTAAGCGTTTTCTTTTATGGTTTAAGATTCACTTCTATAGGCTAAATATATATAAAGGAGTCGATCATTCATGGTATGTAAAATAGATAGAATTTATAATAATCTTGATGAAAAAGGCGTAAGAGTATTAGTGGACCGAGTATGGCCGAGAGGGATATCTAAAGACAAAGCAAATTTAGATCATTGGTTAAAAGACATCGCGCCCTCTAGTGAATTAAGAAAATGGTTCAATCACGAACCAAGTAAATTTGAAGCATTCAAAGAAAAATATAAAAAAGAACTCGAATCAGGCGATCAACAAGAAGCTTTAAATAAGCTAAAAGAAATATATAAAGAAAACAAACAAACACTCATCATATTGTATGGCGCCAAAGACGAAAAACACAATCAAGCAATCGTGTTAAAAGAAATATTGGATGGGTGAGTCATGGCTTAAGTACTGAATAAAGCCAAGAGAAGGGGCAAATCATGGCTTAAGTACCGAATAAAGCCAAGAGATAGTCCAAGTCATGGCTTAATGAAACAGAAAGCAAGCATAAGTGGATGCAAATATTTGATGAAATTAAGGCTCGTGGTGTCGAAGACATTTTCTTTTTATCTATGGATGGTGTTTCTGGCTTAGAATCCGGAGTTAAGGCTATTTTTCCTAAAACAATTGTTCAAAGATGTATTGTACATTTAGTTAGGAATTCTATTAAATACGTACCAAGTAAAGACTATAAAGCTTTTACTTCTTCTTTAAGAAAGGTTTATGGGGCAACATCACTTAAAGCTTGTCATACTGCTTTTGAAGCATTTAAACAACAATGGTCTCAATATCCTGGTGCGGTTGATGTTTGGAAACGTAACTTCACTCACGTTGAACAGCTGTTTGATTATGGTAGTAATATTCGTAAAATCATGTATACAACTAACGCGGTAGAAAGTATTCATTCTAGTTACCGAAAGGTTACAAAAAAAGGTGCATTCCCAAATGAGAATGCACTCTTAAAATTACTCTTTATTCGAACGAAAGAACTTCAAAAGAAATGGTCCGCTGGTTACATTCCAAACTGGTCTATGGTTATGAAACAGCTTCTTTTACATGATCAAATTAAAGATAGAGTTATTAAGTATCTTGAATAACTTACACACTTAATTTGACAAAGCCACTTCAACCAAGACATCACCCGCAACTGCCTCCAAGACTTGGTCCAATCCTATCTCGCTCCCTACCTTATACACCTATTAAACTGTTGATATATATCTTCTGCGATTTCTTGTGATGCTATACCGCGTACGTTCATGCGACCGTCTTTAAATAAGGTCATGGTCATATCGTCATATGCTATAAATTTTACATATGCGTTTTCTTTAGCGATATGTCCTGGGAAGTGATGTGCTAATTCAAATGCGTGTTGTTTAAATCTAAACATGAACGTATCTCCACATAATGCTTCTATTGATGAAAGGGATGGTGTGTTTAATGCTTGATAAATCCCTTGCTCACAGACAACGCAGTCATCGTCTTTTAATAAATTGATATTTGTTGCGCGTATGTTCATTTCAAATGTATCTATTGTGATGAGCTTTTTGGAAAAAGATTTTCCAGCAACATATCTGAGTAATTCTGACACTTCGTAACTGGCTACTTGTTGAACAACTGGTGGTAGCACGCCATTTATCGCACAACTTTCTCCAGTTTGAGGTACGCTTTGAAGGATACATCTTAAGCAAGGTCCACTATAATCAATTGCATAAACGGTCCCTTTACTTCCGACTGCTGCGCCATATATCCAAGGAATGTTTAATTTATGGCAAGCTTCATTGATTAAAAAGCGCATATCAAATTGATCCATGCCATCGATTACAATATCTGGTTGGACATTTTGAATAATCGTTTCAATGTTTTGTGCTGTTAATTCTTGATGGATAGCATTCAATTCTACATGATGATTAATCTGTTTAATTTTCTCCTTTAAAGCAACGACTTTAGGAAGCATTTCTTCTGCATCACGTTCATTATAGAGTGCTTGACGATGTAGATTAGAAAGCTCTACGATATCCATATCGATTATCGTTAATTGATGAGCACCCATGCGAGCAAGTAGTTCTGCAACATGACTGCCTAATGCACCTGCACCCATGATCAATATACGTGTATTCTGCAATGTTTCTTGGCTATGCTCGCCGAACTGTTGAAACTTCATTTGTCGCTCATAACGTTCCATTACAAGAACCCTAATCCTTCAGTTGGACTTGATGCTTGTGCTGTATATTTAACAGGGATTCTACCTGCCTCATAACTTAATTGTCCGGCTTCAATACCTAATTTCATCGCTTCAGCCATTTTGACAGGGTCTCTCGCACCAGAAATGGCAGTGTTTAATAAAATTGCATCTGCACCAAGTTCCATCGCATAACAAGCATCTTTTGGTGAACCAATACCAGCATCCACGATAACGGGTATGTTAGCTTGTTCAATGATATATCTTAAATTGAGTGGATTATTAAGACCTCTGCCTGTTCCAATTGGAGAAGCTAGCGGCATAATTGCGTGAACACCTAATGCTTCAAGTCGTTTAGCTAACACAACATCACACGAAATATATGGACAGACAATATAGCCTTTATCTAATAATATTTCACATGCTTTATAAGTTTCGATTGGGTCTGGTAGTAAAGTCTTATCGTCACCGATAACTTCTACTTTAATTAAGTTGCAAAGCCCAGCATGATTGGCAATTTCTGCAATACGTACAGCTTCTTCTGCAGTATGTGCACCAGCAGTATTAGGAAAAGTAATAAAGCGATTTAAATCAACATTTGCTAATGGGTTGGGTAATGATTTGTCATATAGATTCATTCTTCTTACAGCAAAAGTGAGCACTTCTGCACCTGATGCTTGGATTGCTTTAGATTGTGTTTCTTCATCTTTAAATTTACCAGTACCTAATAATAATCTTGAGTTGAGTTCATATGGTCCTATTTTTAACATTTTATCCGCCTCCAACAAATTCTAGTAGTTCTAATCTATCTGATTCTCTAACAGTAATATCATTAAATTGTTCACTTTTAATGAGTGTATCGTTCCATTCGACGATGATTCTATCTTTATCTAATTCCAGTGAGTCTAGTAAATCTGACAACGTTAACGCATCTTCAAAATTAAATTCATCACCATTAATGATACATTTCATAAATGGACACACCTCCTCACTTTAAATGCTTTTAATAACGTGGGTCTTTCTTCATAAACAATCCATTCAGCCATTAATTTACCGATGATAGGTGACAGTAATATGCCATTACGATAATGACCTGTAACAATATATAAATCTTCATCGATTTCATCCATAATAGGCCATTCATTATCAGTGTATGGTCTGATTCCCGACCATTTATGAATGAGTCGACTACTTGATAATAATGGAATGTATTTACATGCTTGACGCATTAACCAATTCTCTCCTTCAACTGATGTGCCTACAGTATAGTCATCTACATAACTCGTCGCACCCACTAAGAATCGATTGTCACGTTTCGGCACAATGTAACAGCCATTCGTCATGAAAAGTGTTTGTTCTAATTTTAAGTCTGGATGTTCTAACAGTAGAACTTCGCCTTTAACACCAGTTACTTTTGGCTCAATTTCATAGTCTGCTAATAACTGATGACTCCATGCACCTCCAGCAACAATGACTTTTTTGGAAAGTAAAATTTGGTTTGCAGTGAGCACTTTAAACGCATTATTTAAGCGATGAATGGATTTAACTTCAGTGTGATAAATGCGTTCAATTCCTTTGTACTCAATAGATTTCAACAAAGCTTTAGCATATTGATTGGCATTAATTTGTCCATCAAATGGAATATAAATCGCTTTATGATTATAAGAAATCGTATGATTTGAAAGATGACGAAGTGATTGACTATCTAACGTCGTAACTGAACGATCGCGTTTATTCAAAAAACGATATTGCGCTGTTAAGCTGTCGATATCATCTCGTGAAGCGGCCATTTTAATTAAACCGTGTGCTTGATAATCAATATTGATATTCGTCTCTTTATATAACGTGTGACTGAGTGATTCGAAATAATCTCTCGAACGTAATGCAAGTTGATAAAGGGGTGTATCTTCAATAAATTCATTCTGTGCACCTAACATGCCACCAGCTTTATAAGATGCGTGTAATCCAGGCACATCTCGATCTATCACAGCGATAGACAACGAATCATTCTTAAGTGCTAATTCACGCGCAATAGACATGCCCATGACACCAGAGCCAACAATTAACACGTCATACATATGCAAGCCACTCCTCTCTTAATAATTGAATTTCACGCAAACTTCGATCTCTGAAAAATGAAATTGCACAAACACCTTCAAAACCATGAGGTAACGACTTAATAGAATGCGTATCTATGCCACCAATTGCATAAACAGGAATATCTATAGATACTGCATCTGTTATGTCTTTTGAAGACCTTGGTTTAAGACCATGTTTAGAACGCGTTTCAAACACATGACCAAAGAATACAAAATCTAAAGACCACTCACGTGCGCGTTTCACAGTTTCAACTGAATGTGTAGACATACTAACGGATATATGAGGGTGAAGCTTTTTATATTCAAATGCTTGCACGTCATTTTCACGAAAATGAATAAAATTTAAATCATATTTTTCAAGTATGACCATATCTGAATGAATCATTAATTTCGTTTGTGGAAAGCCATTTGCTAATAAATAATCAAGCACCCAGCATAGATCATCACGTGTCATAGGCACTCTCAGTAATAACAAATCAATCTCTTCTGCAATCTCTATATAATGTTCTAAATCAGTAACATCTAAGTCTTTATACGGTGTAACAGCAATAAACAATGAAATCACTCCAAATAAAAAACGCTATTTTTCTGTATAGAAAAATAGCGTAAAAATTTAATTATAAGTATAAGTAAGCTTATATACGCCACTTTCCTACGCCAGTATGAACTGGATCAGGTTCAAGGAATCCCGAAGTCACTACTTCAGTCTCAGCCTATAATAAGGCACTTCCAGTGGACATTTATTTAGTTATTACATCCATTGTACATATAAAAGTAAGAATGTTCAAATTTATATGTTATTGAGTTACAACCTAAATTATTCCATTCTACTAATTTTTAAATTTTGTGAAATAAAATTCGCACAACCAATTATTTATTAAAATAGAAAATAATATTGACATTGATAACTATTATCAATTAAATTAGATGATCAAAAATGATTACACGCTTTGTGTGATACGGAATTTATATCGTGTGAATTACATTTATTTCAGTAAAATATGGAAAAACGGAAAATAAGGCCCTTAAGGTGTGAACCTTAAGGGTCTTTGTTTACATTTTTTTAAGTTTTGTATTTATTTTTTTGCTTTGTTGAATATTGAGATACATAAATATAAACCAGATAACGAGGAATATCAATGCGAAGGTTGTGAGTCCGCCAATGAGTGGTGCTGGTTGTAATGGTATCCAGTTATTAATTGTTGAAACGATAAAGAACGTAATGATACTTCCACCTAAATGAATGATGAGTTTGAATAAAAGTGGTATTTGATCGATTTCATAAACTATTGGTAGAAATCCACAAATTGCTCCGAATATATAAACGCTGAAGACTGCTTGGAAGTCAATTGTTACATCAAATATTGCGATAAATATGAGCATAATGCTGCTTCCTATACCGATACCTTGTAGAATAGATTTAAAGATTTTGTTCATAATGTTCTCCTCCTTATATACCTAATATTTCAGTTAAATTTTTAACATACCTTCTTGAAATGGTTACTTTTTTATTATTGGATAAAGTTGCATATAAATTCCCTGAGAATGACGGTGATACTTTGGTGATATGTTCTATGTTGACGATAGATGATTTACTAATTTGTACGAACTTCTGCTTAGGCAACGTTTGCTGTAAGGCAGTGAGTGACATTCGAGTTGTGAGTGTTTCACTGAGTGTTATGATGTTCAGTTGTTTATCAAAAACTTCTGCAAAAATGATATCTTCTTTTAAAATAAGTGACGTTCCTTGTGAAGTCTTAATACCTATTTTATGGTTGGATGTTTCAAATTGTTGAATATACGTTAATAGGTTATGACCAAGTTCTTGTTCAAAGGTTCTGATTGAAATATCCGTCGTCGTTTGTGAAGTGTCGATGTTTAGTTGAACGTTGAATGGCTCTGTCATAGCATAACCTCCTTTGGTTATATAGTATGTTGTATCACATTATTTGTCAGTAGTTATGTCATAACCGGTTGAATATACGGTGTAAGTGGTTAGGTAATGATTGTATAGAAAAAGCTTCCTGAACTTGTCTTCTTGAGACAAATTGAGGAAGCTTAATTTTATATTTTTAACATGCTTCGGAAACCTCTTGCGCCATAATAAGAATCAGCGCCATTATGGTACGTGAATACTGTGTCATAACGTAAATCACAGAATAATGCACCGCCAAGGTCTCTAATTTTTGCAGGTGTTTCAATCCAACTAGATGTTTTCTTATCAAATTCACCGAGTGTTTGTAAATGTCTATATTGTTCTTCATTAAGTAATGTAACCTTCATTTCATGAACCATGTCCATTACGCTTGTTTCTGGTTTATGTTTCTTTCTAGATTCTAATGCTGCTCTATCGTAGCAAACACTTCTACGACCTTTAGGACTTTCTTTCGAACAGTCTACGAATATATAAGCATCGTCTTCTAATCCTATTACATCAGGCTCTCCTTCAGTTTGTTCCATTTGATTAAGTGACCATAATTTTTCTGGATGTTCATTTAATCGTTTTTCTACATCTGACCATTCTATATTTTTATGACGTTCTGGAAATTTTTCGAAACGCTTTTGTAAAATTGTAAGCAGTTCAGCTTGTTCTTCTTGTGAAAGTTTTTGAGCTGTCATAAAATACTCCTTTTTTATTTTATTGTAGCAAACTATGAAGCAATTAAAAGCAATATGTGATTAGGCTTTATCTTTTGTATTTAAAAAGTCTAAAAATTCGTCTCCCCAATCACAAATGCCATTAACAACAGGTTCTAAATTTTTACCTATTTGTGTCAGACTATATTCAACTTTAGGCGGTACGACCGGATATACAGTACGGTTTACGATATGATCGTCTTCAAGTTCTCTCAACTGTCTAATAAGCATACGCTGATTAATATCTGGTAGTTTCTTTTCTAATTCGTTGAGTCTAAGAGGTGACGCTTGTAATAAATGCCAGATGATTGGTATTTTCCAACGACCTCCAATAACAGATAATGCTAAGTCTTTAGAATTATAATATTCCGTTTCTTTATAGTTAATTAATACCATGATACAACCCCATTTCTTCACTAAGTGACATATTTGTCAGTATTGCATAATTTCATACATTGTATCACAATTATTAGTGTAAAGTAATATAGATAAAGGAGATATGATTAATATGAAATTACAATTAGCAATTGATTTATTAAATAAAGAAGAAGCAGCTCAATTAGCGCAACAAGTTGAGGAATATGTAGATATAGTAGAAATCGGTACACCTATCGTTATTAATGAAGGATTAGGTGCAGTAGAAAAATTAAGTCAATCTGTTAAAGATGTTCAAGTATTAGCTGACTTAAAAATTATGGATGCTGCTGGTTATGAAGTAAGCCAAGCTGTTAAATTTGGTGCAGATATCGTAACAATTTTAGGTGTAGCAGAAGATGCTTCTATTAAAGGTGCAGTTGAAGAAGCGCATAAACATGGTAAAGAATTATTAGTGGATATGATCGCAGTTCAAGATTTAGAAAAACGTGCGAAAGAATTAGATGCATTAGGTGCAGATTATATCGCTGTGCATACTGGTTATGACTTACAAGCTGAAGGTGTATCACCATTAGAAAGCTTACGTACAGTTAAATCAGTTATCAAAAATTCAAAAGTAGCAGTAGCAGGTGGTATTACACCAGAAACAATTCAATCTGTTGCTGATGAAAATCCAGATTTAATTATTGTTGGTGGAGGAATTGCTAACGCAGACGATCCAAAAGCAGCTGCAAAATTATGTAGAGAAATTATTGAAGGTAAATAATATGACTCGTTATCAATTAATATTGGATGAAATTAAGCAAACATTAAATCAAGTAGACTTGAAGGATACTGAGCAATTCGTAAATAGCTTGTTGTCAGAAGATCTAGTGTTTGTAGCAGCTAAAGGACGCTCTGCATTCGTTGCGAACAGTTTTGCTATGAGATTGAACCAATTAGGTAAGAAAAGTTATGTAGTAGGTGAGACAAGTACACCTTCTATTCAAGAAGGAGATAAATTATTGATTGTCTCCGGTTCAGGATCAACAGCTCACTTGAAATTACTCGCACAAACAGCAAAAGATATCGGAGCGAATGTCATATTAATTTCTACAAAAGAACAATCACCAATCGCTGAAATAGCAGATGATGTGATCGTTTTACCAGCAGGTACTAAATATGATGAAAAAGGATCAGAACAACCACTAGGAAGTCTATTCGAACAAAGCACTCAATTATATTTAGATAGTATCGTAATGGATTTAATGGAACAATTAAACGTAAGTGAAACATATATGCAAAATAAACACGCGAATTTAGAATAATAGAGGAAACCGTCTGAAACATTCAGACGGTTTCTTACTTTTTAGATAGAGATGAGTGTTGTTGGAAGTGTGAATATTGCAAGTGGGGAGCGACTAGCAATATTCAGGACCTTGTATTTATCAAGACTGTCCAAACAAGATAAACATACTAAGATTAGCTGTGAAGAAATCTATGACGATAGATTTTTTCACAGCTATTTTTTATAGTTGTAGAGAGAAGTAGACTGAGGAGTCTATTGGGTTTCAAATCCGTAAGATAAACTAGTCAGTTTAACTCTCACCTTTTGAAATTCGGTTGTAGTATGTAGGGCTCTTGAAGTCGTGTATAGGAAAGTGAAATGAGAAAGGTTAATTAAGCTTGAAGCTTCTCAATTAAAATAAGGAGGTTGTTAGGTGAATTATTTTGGCATTGATATTAGTAAAAGAACAAGTGTTATTGCCCATTATCAAGATAATCTATTTCAGAAAGAATTCACTATTCAAAATAATAAAAATGGGTATAACCAGCTACTTAATTATTTGAATGAAATGGATCAATTTCAGTTTGTATTTGAAGCCACAGGCATTTATTCAAGAGGTATGGTGAAATTTTGTAGAGTAAATCAAATTGATTTTATTGAAATGAATCCATTAGAAGCAAGGTTTAAAACAAGTTCATTAAGAGCGTGGAAGACAGACGAATCTGATGCTCATAAATTAGCGCTTTTAGCGCCATATTTAAAGGCGAGCACCAGTCTAGATTCAAATCCTGATATTTTCTTTGAATTACGTGAACGAGCTCGATTTCATGTTGAAATTGAAAACGATCAAAATC
>NZ_JAJNIU010000009.1:0-115065 GCF_022386355.1 Mammaliicoccus sp. L-M44
AGTTTAATCATGATTTTAGTGGAAAATATTAATCCATATAAAAAAACAAACTGAACTTATAAATTTAAGTTCAGTTTGTCCACAGTCTGAGGCAAAGACATTTACCATGTCTTCGCCTTTATAACGTTCTTATCGTTTATTTACATCTTCTTCTATTTTTTCACTGATACCCGGTTCTACTTTTTCAAGTGCCGCTTCAGCTATTTCAATAGCACGTTTATATCTATTGTTAGCAAACAGTCTTTCTGCTTCATTAAGACTCTTATTCAGTTCATTATTTTCTTTTCTATATCTATTACCATATTGAATTAATGTTTCAGCATGAACAGCATTAATAAGTACATCTGTTGTTTCATCTTCAAATTTATTCATTTGAAGTACAATGTTACTTACTTTATCTTTCACATATTGTACATTAATAGGTCTTTGACTAAAGATTTTATTTACTTCACGAATTTCGTGATCAATTTCATTTTTCATAATGATAAATCTTTCAGGTACACTTGGTAAATTAGATGCTAATAAATTTCTATATATTTCTTCTTTCTTAGATTGAACACGTAATGTATTTTGTTGAGCTGTAGCTTCGTCTTCTCTAAGAGAAACTAAATGATTTTGTATTTTTTGTTGGTTATCATTAATTACTTTAACATGTTCTTCTATATATAGAAGATTATCTTCAACTTCACTATAGCGTACATTTGTTTTAGCCATTTCACCTAAAATTTCATCGTATACACTGATTAAGTTTTGAATTTCATTCTCATACTGTCTTACTTTATGTACATCTTCTTCAGAAATATAATAGTTCTCTTTTACATATTCAATTTCAGTTTGAAGTGTGTAGTTCATATCTTTAGCATGGAATAATTCATCTGTAATAATTTCTTTAGATTGTTCGACAGTATTTTTAGATTTTACTTCATGTTCAATTAAATCATACATATCATCTAAAGAATCATTAATTTCATTAATAATGCTTTCAGCTTTCGTTAATTCTAATCTTCCAATCAATGGTTCAACTAAATTTAATTTGCCACGTAATGTTTGAAGCGTCCCTTCTACTTTAACGTGTTCAAGGTTATAACCTTCAACTTTCAAATCTCTACATCCAAATTTCAAGTCTTGGAATTGACCTGGTAGTTCTTTTTGTACATCTTTGATTAATAATGGAATTTCCTCCATATCTTCTTGCATACGTTTCATATCCGTATTCAATTGATCGATATGACCACTTGCTTTAATGTAGTGTCCATCTTCAACAAGTTCTTCATATTGTTCAATTCTAGGTAGAAAAGCTTCGATGTTTTTTTCGATTAGTTCAGCAGCATCCCCAAACTGGTGTCTATTCGCTAATACTTCTCTCTTCGTTTCTCTATAAATCTGTTTAGATTCATCGTATAGTTTGTCGCTTGTTTCCACTGTTGTCATTAATTCTGTAACACTCTGAGTTAAGCGCGTATATTTCTTTTCTATACCATCCATTATTTTGTTAGCATCAGCAATACTTTCTTCTGATTGTGAGAACTTAAATTTATCAAGTTCTGCATCAGCATCATGAATTTTTGCATCTACAACTTTTAAATCTTCTTGTAAAACAGTTTGCCATTCTCTCTTAAATTGGTCATACTTGTCTTTAGCTTCACCATGGATATTTAATTTTTTAAGCTTAGCTAATTCATCTTGAAAAGGTAATTGCTTAATTTTTTGCTTACGCTGCTCAGTCTCAGTAATCAAATTTCGCTTTGATGTACGCAACCATAACATTATACCAATACCAATTAATATAATGATTATAACTGCAAGTGTTATATAAATTGCCATTATGTATTCTCCTCCTAAATCGTTCTCTTTATTATAACGTAAAATATATATCCAACAAACCTTTTTCTATGCAAAACATATTCAAAATCATAAAATAGTAATATAATTCAAATAAATATTGAAATGAGGAATAAAAATGTCAGAACAACAACTAGATTATTCATTACTCAACCGCCAATTAGATGGTTTATTATCAGGAGAACAAGATTTAATTGCTAATTTAAGTAATGCATCTGCGTTCATCAACCAATTCTTACCAAACATTAATTGGGTTGGGTTTTATCTTATTAAAAATAATGCCTTAAAACTTGGTCCATTTCAAGGATTACCAGCTTGTGTAGACATTGAAATTGGTAAAGGGGTTTGTGGAACAGCTGTTGCCGAAAAGCAATCACAACTTGTTGAAGATGTTAATCAATTCCCTGGACATATTGCATGTGATGCGAATAGCCAATCAGAAATCGTTATACCTATATACTATAACAAAGAAATCATCGGTGTGTTAGATATAGATGCACCTGTTAAATCAAGATTTGATCAAACTGATCTTGAAGGGTTAGAATTACTTGTCAAAACGCTAGAAAAGCATATCCATCTTTAAAATATAAATTGACATGAACAAAACAAAAATGTATAATGATTTTTGTGTGAATTAACGAAAGTAGCAGTTAAATATTATAAGGCTCTATGTTATTCCCAAAGAAGGCGTGTTGTGTAACCGCGGCTGCAAGGTGAAGGCACACAAATATAACATATCCCTATGAGCATTTAACATTCTTTCTTGTTTCTTCATAACAATCAAACAAGAAAAAGGAGGAACTTCAAAATGGCAAGATTTAGAGGTTCAAACTGGAAAAAATCACGTCGTTTAGGTATTTCATTAAGCGGCACAGGTAAAGAATTAGAAAAACGTCCTTACGTACCAGGACAACACGGTCCAACTCAACGTAAAAAATTATCTGAGTATGGTCTTCAATTACAAGAGAAACAAAAATTACGTTACATGTACGGAATCAACGAACGTCAATTCCGCACTATTTTCGATAAAGCTGGTAACATGAAAGGTATCCACGGTGATAACTTCATGGCACTATTAGCTTCACGTTTAGACGCAGTAGTTTACCAATTAGGTTTAGCTCGTACTCGTCGTCAAGCACGTCAATTAGTTAACCACGGTCACATTACTGTAGATGGCGCTCGTGTTGATATCCCATCTTACACTTTAAAACCTGGTCAAACTATCAGTGTTCGTGAAAAATCACAAAAATTAAACATCGTATTAGAATCAGTTGAATTAAGTCATCACGTTCCTGATTACTTATCATTCGATGCTGACAAATTAGAAGGTACTTTCGTACGCGTTCCAGAACGTAGCGAATTATCTGCTGAAATCAATGAACAATTAATCGTTGAGTACTACTCTCGTTAATCTTTGTTCAAACAAAACCACTTTCATTTCGAAAGTGGTTTTTTATTTTATAATTGATGACTTCATCCATTCATCTAATAAATGTGCGTAATCCGATATTAAACCATCAACACCCATCGCTAACATTTTTTGAGCCGTAGATTTATTATTTATCGTATACGGTAATACCTTAAGTTGCGATGCATGTGCTGCCTCTACAAATTTTCTCGTTACAATTTTATAATTCGGATTAATATAGTTTGCATACTCCCCTATTTTCTTAATTGCCCTTTTACTTATAAAGCGGTTTTTCTTCTTAATCAATACACCTAATTCAATATCTGGCAATAAAGTGCTTATTTTTTGAATTGAATTTCTATTGAATGACTGAATCATAATTTGATTGTACGAAATATCATGTTGTTTGATCATAGCGATAATATCCGATTCAATATTAGGATAGTTTTCTGGTTGCTTGATTTCTATTAGAAGCTTTATATGTGTGTCTTTTATTAATTTAAGTACATCTTGAAATAACGGAATTTGCTCACCAATATATGCTTGACCTTTCCATTTACCGACATCATATTTTGTCAATGTTTCATAAGTTAATTTATTGATGACCCCTTTTTCTTGTGAAGTACGGTTCGTCGTTGGATCATGAATAACAACAAGTTCACCATCAATCGTTCTATGTATATCTATTTCTAGAACATCTATATTGAATTCTATTGCACGTTTAAAAGAAATCATTGTATTTTCTGGTGCTAATGATGGAACACCTCTGTGTGCAATTTTTAATTTGCAATTTTGATTATTCACATTCATTGTCTACTCCTTTAAAATCAGTCATACTATAGATTATACCCAAATATTTTTAATTATAGAAAGGAACATGAATATGACAACACATATTTTTAATTTAAAAGGAACATGGACTAAAGGCAGAAATGCTTCTGGCCATATCACAACTGATAATTTATCTACACGCGTATCAATCCCTGTAGTAATGGACGGACCAGAAATAGGTACAAATCCAGACGAGATGTTATTAGGTGCAGCTTCAACTTGCTATATGATTACATTGGCAGCAATGATTGAACGTTCTGAAATTGATATCGAAAGAATCGAAGTGGATTCTAAAGGTCATGTTGATTTTGAAGATGGCGTGATCACTTATAGAAAAATAGAACATTTCCCTATTATTTATTTATCTGAAGAACCAGATGAAAATTTACAAAAAAGATTAAACAGACTTGTTCAAAAAGCAGAAGAATCTTGTATGGTAACACGTGCTTTAGCTGGTAATGTTCAAGTTGTAGCAACAGGTGAAATAAGATTTTAGTAATGAAAACGTTTTAATCGGAATTTTCAATAAATTCACTATTATTTTACTATTTTCTTTGCTACAATATAGAACATAAATTCAGTAAGGAGTGTATATATATGTATCAGCATGATTCTTTATTACTCGCACCAGGTCCTACAACTGTTCCTAGGGAGATTTTAGAAAGTATGAATCAACCTATGACAGGACATAGAACAAAGGAATTTAGTCAAATTATTCATCAAGCATCGAGAGATTTACAAACAATTTTTGGGGCTAAACACCCTGTTGCTATTCTAACTTCATCAGGAACAAGTGCTCTTGAAGCAGCTATGGTTAATGTAGCGAATCCTGAAGATGATATTGTCATTATTGTTTCAGGCGCTTTTGGGGATAGGTTTAGAAAAATCGCATCCTCATATCCATTTAAGGCACATATTTTTGAAGTTGAATGGGGAAAAGGTGTCGATTTAAAAGAATTTGAAACATATTTAAACTCACTTAATGTTGATGTTAAAGCCGTATTCACACAATTTTGTGAAACGTCTACTTCTGTTAAACACCCTATTAATGCTTTAGGTAAGTTAGTTAAACAATTTAATCCTGACATCTATTTTGTAGTGGATGGCGTTAGTATTATTGGCGCAGTTGAAGTAGATATGGAACAAGACAACATCGACGTTCTCGTTTCAGGTAGTCAAAAAGCAATCATGTTACCACCTGGAGCTGCATTTGTAGCATATAATGATAGAGCTATCGAAAGGTTTAAAGAAGTGACTACTTCAAGATTTTATTTAGATTTAAATAAATACATAACTTCTTTAAACGATGATTCAACACCTTTTACACCAGCTGTATCACTTATTAGAGGTGTACAAACTTATTGTGATTTAATTCAAGAAGAAAAATTTGAAAATACAATCAAAAGACACGAAGTATGTAAAACAGCCGTTCGAGAAAGTTTAAAAGCTTTAGATATGGAACTATTAGTTGAAGATGAATTTGCTTCACCTACTGTAACAGCTTTTGTGCCAAATAAAGATGAAGTTAAGACGATTAAAGATGAATTACTTAATAGATTCAACATTACAATTGCAGGTGGTCAACAGCACCTTAAAGGAACAATATTAAGGGTTGGTCACATGGGTAAAATCTCTCCAAATGACATGTTGCAATTTATTAGCGCATTAGAAATTATACTTTCAGAAATACGTGATCAATCAGTACTTGGTAAAGGTGTTTCAAAATTCCAGGAGGTAGTTAATCAATATGTTTAAAGTAATTGTAGTCGATCCAATATCAGAAGAAGGTTTAAAAAGTTTAACAGATCATGAAAAATTCGAAATAGACATCAAAACTGGCTTGAGTGAATCAGAAATCGTTAACATTATCGGTGACTATGATGCTTTAATCGTAAGAAGCCAAACTCAAATCACACCCCCTATTCTAGATGCAGCGAAAAATCTTCGCGTTGTAGCTAGAGCTGGTGTTGGTGTTGATAATATTGATATCGATCACGCAACTAAACAAGGTATTCTTGTTATTAATGCGCCTGATGGTAACACTATTTCTGCAACTGAACATTCTATGGCAATGATTCTTTCTATGGCTCGAAATATTCCAGAAGCACATCGCTCATTACAAGAAGGTAATTGGGATAGAAAAAAATATCGTGGTACTGAATTATACAAGAAGACACTTGGCGTAATTGGTGCAGGTAGAATCGGTTTAGGTGTTGCCAAACGTGCTCAAAGTTTCGGCATGAATATTCTTGCATTTGACCCTTATTTATCAAGTGATGACGCGAAACGTTTAGAAATTACGAGAGCAACTGTAGACGAAATTGCTGAACAAGCAGATTTTATTACAGTGCATACTCCTCTTACACCAAAGACTAAAGGTCTTGTAAATGAAGACTTCTTCAATAAAGCAAAACCTAACTTACAAATCATCAACGTTGCTAGAGGTGGTATTATCGATGAAGATGCCTTAATTAAAGCACTTGATGAAGGTAAAATCGAAAAAGCTGCTCTAGACGTATTTACTGAAGAACCAGCAAATAACACACCACTTACGCAACATGAAAAAATAATCGTAACACCCCATCTTGGTGCTTCAACTATCGAAGCTCAAGAAAAAGTTGCAGTATCTGTTGCAAATGAAATCATCGATATCTTTGAAAATAATAACGTCTTACACGCTGTAAACGCACCACAAATGTCTGGTGAAGTTGAAGCAGAACTTAGACCTTTTGTTGAATTAAGTAGAACAACTGGTGAAGTTGGTATCCAACTATTTGAAAAAGGTCCAAGAGAATTAAAAATTAAATATCATGGTGAAATTGCATTAGATGACACAAGTTTAATTACAAGACAACTTGTTATGGGTGTCTTACAACAAGACTTAGGTGATCATGTTAATTTAATCAATGCACTCGTATTGTTAAATGAACAAGGTGTAACGTATCAAATCGAAAAAAATAGTAAAAAATATGGTTTCAGCAACTATATTGAATTAGAATTAGTGAACAAAGATCATTCTATTAAAATCGGTTCAACTGTATTAAATGGTTATGGACCTCGTATCGTAAGAATTAATGACTATCCTGTAGATTTCAAACCTGAAAAACATATGTTACTTATCCATCATAATGACAGACCTGGTATCGTAGGTAAAATGGGACAAATCTTAGGAGAACATGGCATTAATATTGCTTCAATGCACTTAGGTAGACATTCTATCGGTGGAGAAGCATTAATGATATTATCAATAGATGATGAAGCTTCAGATGAAACAATAGATGACTTATTTGCTATTGATGGCTTCCAAAGCATTAAAAAAGTCGAACTAAATAAACAACTATAAACAATTAACCACGTGTTAGATCAATACTAACACGTGGTTTTTATTATGCATATTTAACTAACAAATCCTTTGAGTACGAGTCTTGCTCGATTGTTGTTCATTTCATGAATATCATAGTACATTAAGATATGTAACCTTAAATCATTAATCAATTTTTCTTCAGATGATTTACCAATACTTTTCACTTTGCCTACAATCCATAAAATAAATGACGTTAAAACAGTTTGGGATACATCTTTCATATATTGCTGATCATGAGAGATATCAGATTGCTTAATATCATTAATCAAACTATAGACCCCTTTACTCACTATAAATTCTTTAGGGCTCGTATCAATCACAATCTTTAGTTCTTCGACAGTTTGTGCTTTATAAAGTGTCCCCTTTTCTTTAATTTGCACTAATTCATTTCTAGTACTGTCATAGCTTAAATTAAGGAACTGAGCGATCTCTTTTATTAAATCATCACTATACGAATTAGGATCTTGTTTATTGAGTTTAGAAATTTTCTTATGAGAGAACCCAGTTTGCCTTATAAAGTGGTTTCTATCAGCATCATGATTTTTAAATAAAATATCAATATACATTATTCCAACCACCATTTGCTTTTCAAAATTTTATTCACACTCTTATTATACAATATTTGTAAGTAAATATTGTAATGAAATCTTATAAAATGTTTATTTATCAAAAAATCCCACAAATCTTTGATGATTTGAGGGATTATCAATTTATAATAATACGTTTCTAATATCTAATACGTTATCTACAATATAATCAGCATCATAATCTTCTAGCTCTGCTCTTGCAGACTGACCTTTTAATCCAGTAAGTGTGCCTATAAATGTTGCACCTGTTTTTTGTGCACTCAATAAATCAGCTAATGAATCACCTACTATATATATATCTTGCTCACTAAACACTTGTTCTTGTTTTTTTATATAAGTTAAATAGTTCTCTGGGTCATTTCCACCATTCGCTATTAAATAGCTAAATGGATTTGGTTTACCGAGTGGTTTAAATTCTGGATATGTTGTTTCTGCTTTAAGAACTTCTGATGCTGTTCCAATATGGAATTCATCAAATTGTTTTAACCAACCGATTGTTTCAAATGGAACGATTGTTTCTGTTCTTGGTCTACCTGTAGCAATACCGATTTGATATCCTGCTGCTTTCAAATCTTCTAGCAATTGTGTCACTTCATCCACATCAGCTAACACTACTTCTTCTTTTATATAACCATTTTTAAAAGTTGTACGAGGTGTCTTATGTTCAACTTCTTGATATAGCTCAGTACCTAAGTACCATTCTTGATATACTTCTTGTGCTACATCCCAGAACTTACTTTTCAGTTCAAAAATTGAAGCATCTTCTACATTTAGTTCTTCTTGAGCAAAAGCGATAAGATCATGATAAATATTTTCTTTACCGGAAGTCGCTTTAGATAAAAATCGACGAGGAGTTTCTATATTTATCTCTTTACCTACTATTTGTTGAGCATAATTTTTCAAAGTATTGTCGTCAAAGTTAACGTTACTCAAGTCAAGATTTTTAGCTTTTGCTTGCTTTAACAATTCAATTAAATGTGTACTAATCACAATAAAAAGCATATCCCAGTTAGAATTTAAACCTAAAGACTTAAGTTGATTCAGAATTTGATCATCAATAAATATGTCTTTTCTAATTTGTTTAATATCTTGTTCTTCTAATGTTTCTATGTCTACTGTTCCTTTTAAGTTTAAAAAAGCTTCACTATGTAAAATTTCATAAACTGTTAAAGCAGAAACGTCAAAACATCTTTCTTCACTTAAAAAAACACCGTCTACATCAAATAATACTTGTTTCATATTATGCCTCCATTTTTTGAACATTCTGATTATAATTTTAGCATAGATTATTACTGAATACAGTAGTATTACAACATAAGATAAATGAAAACGTTTTAGTTTAAAATACAAAAAAATCTTACAAGCAAATGATCGCTTGTAAAATTTTATAATGTTATTTTTGTCTAGATTTCTGAGCGATATACGTCACTTCTTTTTGTAAAGTATTCGTTCTTTCTTCTAATAAAGTCATAATTTTAGCGATTTTTTCACTTTTCTTCATATCACTTGGAAAGTCGTTTGGATCAATCGGATCACCAAATTTAATAAATGACTTTTGTCTAAATCCAAAAATTGATTTAACTTGTTTAGGTCCTTCAAAAGCAGCTGGTACAATTGGTTTGTTACTTAATACAGCAATCGTTGCAGCCCCTCTTTTTAATGGTGCTTCTCCTGTTTCTGCTCTATGACCAGATGGGAAAATTCCAACACTTTTACCTTCATTTAATAACTTAACAGGTATTTTCAAAGTACTTGGACCTGGTTTTTCTCTATCAACTGGAAATGCATTCAATGAATGAAAGAACTTATCTGACCAGTCTTTCGAAAATAATTCCTTTTTAGCCATATAATTAATTTCTGTAGGATATAAACTTAAAGCTAACATGATAACTTCTACATATCCTGTATGTGTACACGTAACGATATAAGGTTCATCAGGAACTTTCTCTTTGTTAATTGCTACAATTTGTTTCCCGAATTTTTGAAAAATAGTATGTAAAACTGTACTCGCAAATTTATACATTTAATGACCACTCTCTTCTTAATGATATACATATTCTATCATTGTCGTACTTACGTAACAAGTTTTCATACAAAATATTGTAACAATTTAAAACAACCATATTATTAGCTTTTTAAAGGAATTTCTATAATAATTATTTTATGGACAGTGTTTAAGGAGGCAATACAATGGATCAAAATCAAAATGAGGATCAACAAAATATTAATAAGACAACTTCAAATGGTTACTATTACAAACAAAAAAATAAAATCCCTTGGTATCAAAGTTGTCTTATCCCATTTATTTCTGGTATTTTAGGTGCGGTCTTAATACTCGCCTTATATATCGGCGGGACTAAAATAGTAGATGTGTTTACCAATTATAATGATGAAGCAAATATTACAAAAGCACCAGCTAATGAAAAAGGTGGCAATATTAAAGATAATAAATCAAGCAACAAATCCGTTTCTAAAATGATTGAAGATGTTTCACCTTCAATTGTAGGCGTTATTAACAAACAAAAAGCAAGCGGACTAGAATCATTTTTCGGTGGTAACAATTCTGAGGATTCAGACGGATCTGGTGATTCAGAAGAAACGGGAACAGGTACAGGCGTGATTTATCAATCTAATGGTAATAGTACTTACATCGTAACGAACAACCATGTTATAGAAGGTGCAAATGAAATAGAAGTTCGCCTTCATAATGATAAATCAGTGAAAGCCAAACTTGTCGGTACAGATGTTATGACTGACTTAGCAGTATTAAAAATAGAAGGCAATTATAATATTGAACCAATTAAATTTGCCGATTCATCTAAAGTTAAAGCTGGTGAAACAGTATTTGCTTTAGGTAACCCATTAGGTGTAGAATTTGCAAACAGTGTGACTCAAGGTATTATTTCTTCAGAAGAACGTACGATGAATGTACAAACTTCTCAAGGTGTTACAGAAGCAACAGTTATTCAAACAGATGCTGCCATAAACCCAGGTAACTCAGGTGGCGCATTAATCGACTTAAACGGTAACCTTATCGGAATTAACTCAATGAAAATTTCAAGATCAGATGTAGAAGGTATCGGCTTTGCAATACCAAGTAATGAAGTAAACAATATCATTAAAGATATAATGGATGACGGTAAAGTAACACGACCTTATATCGGTATCAGCATGATCTCAATAGATGATATACCAAATCAATATAAGAAAGAATTAAATCTCACAACAGATAAAGGTGTTTACATTTCTGAAGTAGATAAAAAAGCAGACAACGGACTTAAAAAAGATGATGTCATCACTAAAGTAGACGATAAAGATGTATCAGACGTTTCTGATATTAAAAATTATATCTACAATGAGAAAAAACCAGGTGACAAAATCACAATCAAATATATTAGAGACGGTAAAACACATACAACAAAAATCACATTGAAAGAACAAAACTAATTCAAAAAAGCATGCAACTCATATCGAGTTGCATGCTTTTTCTATATACATATTACAAACTAAAAGCCTCTACCTGCGCCTCCGCCAGAGAAGCCGCCTCCTCCGCCGAAGCCACCTCCGGAGAATCCGCCACCAGAACTACCTGATGAACCTCCAAAGATAAATGGTCCAGTCATACCACGTCTTGTACCTCTTCTATTTCCACCTCTTGGAGGTCTACCGCCTCCATTTTTGAAGTAAATAATGAAGAAAACAATAATAAATATGATAAAGATGATAAATGGTATTTTTCCTAATCCACTACTTTGTGGTTCGTCTTCTGTGAACTTCTTACCATCGTATCCGTAACTTTTAGCTACTTCATCCCACACTGCATCATATAAATTTGTTAAACCTTGACTGTAATAAGCATTTGCTTTTTTACTATCTTTAGTTTGAGAAGCTTTCTTTTGATAAGGCATAAATTTAGAATCAATCAATTCCCCAACTTTAGAGTCGTTAAGGACACCTTCAAGTCCATCTCCAACTGCTATATCAATACCTCTATTATTATTCTCATTACCGTTATCCATATTTAAAAGAATAACAATACCTCGATTATGCTTTTGGTCGCCAACTTTATAGTGTCGCCCCGCTTCTAATGCATAATCTTGGCGAGGTGTTTGACCTATTGATTTCATCGTCATTAACAAGATATCTGCATCTGTTCCGTCTTGTAATTTTTGACCTTTTTGATTAATTTTGTCTTTATCTTGATCAGTCATTAATTTAGCATGATCTTGTACAAATACAGGCTGTTCTAACTTAGGAAATTTATCATCAGCTGCATGTACGACATAACTTAGTGAAAAAAAGCTAACAATAAGCAAGACACAAAATCGTTTAAACATTGATTTCATTAAGATTCGTCTCCGCCAAAGTCAACTTTTGGTGCATCTTTAGCTTCACCTTTGGCTTGGAAATATTCTTTCTTATCAAAATTAAACAATCCTGCTACGATACTAGATGGGAATCTACGAGTAGCTTGATTATATTCATTAATAGATTCATTATAATCTTTTCTAGCTACTGCAATTCTATTCTCAGTACCAGCTAATTCGTCTCTTAATCCTGTAAATTGCTTATCTGCTTTTAAATCTGGATAATTTTCACTGATAGCAAGTAAACGACTTAACGCACTATTAACTTCACCATTTGCTTCTGCTTTTTCTTCTGGCGTATTCGCACCTGCTAATTTACTACGTGCATCTGATACATCTTTGAATACTTTTTCTTCGTGTTTCGTATAACCTTTAACTGTATCAACTAAGTTAGGAATTAAGTCAACACGTCTTTGAAGCTGATTATCAATATTAGATAATGACTTATCCGCTTCTTCTTCAAGTCCAACTAATCTATTGTATGGACCGATCATAAATAAGCCAATAATAACAATTACTGCTAAAACAACAATAATTGGTCCTAAATATTTTTTCATTAAATGTCTCCCTTTCTTTTTATAAATAAATGGTCTTCTTTATTATACAATAAATACCATATGTATGCGAAAAAAGACTGAGACAAACATCATTGCCTCAGCCATTATAGCTCATAAATATTAAACGTATTTAACCATTGTGTATTTCTTCTTACCTCTTCTAACAATTGTAAATTCGTCATCTATTTTATCTTCGCTTGAAATCTCGTGGTTAACATCTTGAATACGTTCACCGTTTAAGTAAATTGCACCATTTGTGATATCTTCACGTGCTTGTCGTTTTGAAGGTGAAACACCTGCTTCAATAATAAAGTCAACAAGTTGTACAGTTTCAGAACTTACTTCAGCTGTTGGCACATCTTTAAAACCTTCTACGATTTCTGATTTTGTTAATGATTTAATATCGCCTTTAAATAGTGCATCTGTAATTCTTTTAGCTTCTTCTACAGCTTCTTCACCATGTATAAAGCGAACCATTTCTTCAGCTAATACTTTTTGAGCTTCTCTTAAATGAGGTGCTTCTTCAACTGTTTTTTCAAGTCTTTCAATTTCTTCTCTATCAAGGAAAGTAAAGTATTTCAAGTATTTCACAACATCAGCATCTTGTGAATTAATCCAGAATTGGTATAACTCGTAAGCTGACGTTTTACTTCTATCTAACCATACAGTACCTGATTCAGATTTACCGAATTTTTTACCGTCTGCTTTTGTAACAAGTGGAATTGTGAAACCGTAAGCTTCAGTGTCACCGTACATTCTTCTCATTAAATCTAATCCTGTCGTGATGTTACCCCATTGGTCTGAACCACCAATTTGCATTTTACAATCGTAATTACGGTTTAAGTATCCGAAATCAATGGCTTGTAAAATCATGTACGTAAACTCAGTGTATGAAATACCTGTTTCTAATCTCGTCTTAACAGAATCTTTCGCTAACATGTAGTTTACACCCACGTGTTTAGCGTAATCTCTTAAGAATGAAATTAAATCTATTTCTTTTAACCAATCTTTATTGTTAACAAGAATCGCTGAGTCTTCACCTTCAAAATCAAATATTTTATGCATTTGATTCATGATTCCTCTTACATTAGCTTCAACTTGTTCATCAGTTTGTAATTTTCTTTCTTCTGAACGACCTGATGGATCTCCAATCATACCTGTACCACCACCGACTAAGACGATTGGTGTATGACCATGGTTTTGGAAACGACGTAGTGTTAAATATGGTAATAAATGCCCAATGTGCAAACTATCAGCTGTAGGATCTGCACCACAATATATTTTAACTGACTCTCTATTTAATAAGTCTTCAATTTCTTGTTCATCAGTTTGTTGATAAATTAAACCTCTCCATTTTAAATCTTCTAAAAGTTCATTTGTCATTATATTTTCCTCCTCTAAAATAGAATATAAAAAAGCACCCTCACAAAAAATGTAAGGGTGCTTGAATACACGGTACCACCATACTTATGACGTAAATTCATACATCATCACTCTTTAATGTTACGTACATTAAAAACGTTGAACTTGTTGTTATAAAGGTGTATTCATCATTATCACTTTATCAGTTCGCAGCACCACTGACTCTCTTAAAAAGAAAATAATCACTACTTCTCCTTTAGTTCATTACCTTATGCAATTAATTACAAAGTATAATGCTAACTTTTTTAAAAGTCAACACTAAACATATATGTTATAATATTGATGATTAGATTGGAGGTAAAAATTTGAGTTCAAATCAGTCTAAAAACAAACTTAAAGAACAATTTAATCGTTCAAGTAAGAAATATAAAGATACTTTTAAAGAAACAAAATGGTCCCCAAAACTCATATTCCATACTACATACAATGTAATAAGCAATTTATTTTTCATTATTGTATTTATTAGTTGTTTATTATTAGCTTTAGGATTGGGTATTGGTGGCGGATACTTCGCAGGACTTGTCAAAGATGAAAAAGTAATGTCTAAAAAAGAAATGAAGCAACAACTTTATTCAATGACAGAAAGCACATCTGTTTATTTTGGTTCTGGAGAGTCACTTGGTCGATTAAAAAGTGATGTCCAAAGGGATGTTATTAAAGGGAAAGACATAAGTAAGAATGTTAAAAATGCACTTATATCAACAGAAGATGAAGACTTCTATAACCATAATGGTATTGTACCTAAAGCTTTTATAAGAGCATCAGTACAAGAAGTACTTGGTAGTGCTAATTCTTCTGGCGGGAGTACATTAACGCAACAACTTGTTAAGAACCAACTTTTAACTAATGAAACATCATTTGAACGTAAAGCTAAAGAAATGCTACTTTCAATGAATGTTGAAAAGAACTTATCAAAAGAAGAAATTATTGATAGTTACTTAAACGTCGTTTCATTCGGAAGAAATTCAAATGGTTCTAATATAGCGGGTATTGAAGCCGCTGCTCAAGGTGTATTTGGTAAATCAGCCAAGAATTTAAACATCGCACAATCTGCGTATCTTGCTGGATTACCACAGAATCCTTACACATACACACCTTTCTTACCGAATGGTGATTTGAAAGATGATGAATCCTTGAAATACGGCATCAATCGTCAACACTATGTTCTGAAAAGAATGTACCAAGAAGAAAAAATTACGAAAAAAGAATACGATGAAGCATTAAAATTCGACATCAAGAAATCATTTGTTGATAAAGTTGAAGAACCTAATCAGAAATATCCATTCTTAACGGAAGAAGTTGAAAAACGTACTGTTGATATCCTTAAATATCATTTAGCTAAAGAAGATAATATTTCTAAGAAAGAACTTGATCAAACGCCAGTTCTTATGACGAAATATACTGAAAAAGCTAATCAAGCTATGCGAACTGAAGGTTACCGTGTAGATACAACGATTGAAAAAGATATGTACGATAAACTTCAAGAAGTTAAAGATAATTCTGGTAGCTACTCTTGGGATAGAGAAGCAAGTTATACAAACAGTGAAGGTAAAAAAGCTTCTAAAGAGTTCCAACATGAAGTCGGTGCATTATTAAAAGAAAATCAATCTGGTAAAATTCTAGCGTTCGTTGGTGGTAGAGATTACGAAAAATCACAAATCAATCACGCAACAAGTGCTAAACGTTCACCAGGTTCAACAATGAAACCATTACTCACATATGCACCAGCATTTGAAAATGGATTAATCACACCAAACACTGCCCTACTGGATAAAAAATTCGACTTCCAAGGTTATTCTCCTGATAACTACGATAGAAGAGAATTTGGTCCGGTAACAGCAGATTATGCATTAAGAAACTCTTTAAACTTAAGTACTTTAAGATTGTATAGTAATGTTCAAGATTACAAACCATGGGAAAACTTAAATAAAATGGGTATGACCGTACCTAAAGATATCCAAGATGGTTTAGCCTTAACACTTGGTACAGCAGACTTCACATTAGAACAAGATGTGAATGGTTACAGTACTTTAGCTAATAAAGGTGAATATAATGAAAGTTATATGATTGAATCTATTAAATCACGAGATGGTGAAGTGATTTATCAACACAAAAAAGATCCTAAACGTATCTTTAGTGAATCAACAACATATTTAACAACAAGTATTTTAGAAGGTGTTCTTGATGACGGTTCAGGTTACCAAATTAAGAATTCATTTGACGGTAACTGGGCTGGTAAAACGGGTACATCACAAGATGCTAAAGATAGCTTGTTTGTAGGCTATACACCAAAAGTTACACTAGGTATTTGGATGGGTTATGACCAACCAATAACATTTGATGAAGACAGTCATTATCAATTATTTATGTGGAGAGATATGGTTAATGCATTATCTTCTACAGATAGAGAAAAATTAGGATACGATAGTGAATTCTCTAGACCTAGCACAGTTAAAGAAGACACAATTTGCCAATACACAAATTCTACAGGAAGCTGTAGCAGTGGTGAATCTAAATCTTCTACATTAATATCTGACAAAGTCGATACTTCGAATAAAGATATTAATTCTGACTATGTATTAAAACGACTAGGACAAGCAATTGATACAAACACATCATCAAAAGTTAAACCAAAAGAACGTGTATCTAAAAATTCTAAAGAAGCTTGGTCATATAAATCAAGCAGTAATAATAGTAGTTCAAACAGCAATAGCAAGCCATCCAGTGGTACAAGCACCGCACCACCAAGTGGCAATAATTAGATAAACTTTCTAGTTCAAAATAAATAACACCTCATTTTCAGTGAAAATGAGGTGTTATTTTTTGTTGAATTATATTCTATTTAGAATAATCCTACTGCAGAACCGTCTTCGTTAACATCCATATTTAATGCTGCTGGTTTCTTTGGTAAACCTGGCATTGTCATGATGTCCCCTGTTAATGCTACGATAAATCCTGCGCCAGTTCTTGGTGATAATTCTCTAATTGTTATATCAAAGTCTACTGGTGCACCAAGTTCTTTTGGATCGTCTGTAAATGAATATTGTGTTTTTGCCATACATACTGGGTATTTATCCCACCCGTTTTCTTTAATTGTCTTCAATTGTTTTAAGGCTTTGTCACTGAATTTAACAGATCTTCCGCCGTATACTTTCTGAACAATAGTTTCTATTTTTTCTTCTATAGATAAGTCCAAGTCATAAAGATGTTTAAATGATTGTGGTGTTTCTAATACTTTTAATACTTCTTTAGCAAGTTCGACGCCACCTGCTCCACCTTTTTCCCAAACTTTTGTTAAAGCTACTTTTACGTTATTTTCTTTACACCAATCTAAGACAACTTGTACTTCATCATCTGTATCGTGAATAAACGCATTAATTGCTACAACAGGCTCAACGCCAAACTGTTTAATGTTATTGACGTGTCTTTCTAAGTTTACGATACCTTGTTGAACAGCTTGAACATTCTCTTCTTTTAGATCTGTTTTTGCTACACCGCCATGCATTTTTAACGCACGAATAGTTGCGACTATAACAACTGCACTTGGATCAAATCCAGCTTTACGTGTTTTGATATTTAAAAACTTCTCGGCACCTAAATCTGAACCAAATCCACTTTCTGTTACAACTATATCCGCTAACTTTCTAGCAGTATTCGTTGCAATAATTGAATTACATCCATGCGCAATATTCGCAAAAGGTCCACCATGTACTAATGCAGGCGTGCCTTCTATCGTTTGTACGATATTAGGTTTTAGCGCGTCTTTTAAAATAAGCGTTAAAGCACCTTCTACTTTTAAATCACGAACCGTTACGGGTTGTTTATCGACATTATAGCCAATAGTAATATTAGCTAGATTTTCTTTTAGATCTTTAATGCCGTTTGATAAACAGAATATAGCCATTATTTCAGATGCAACTGTGATATCAAAACCATCTTCTCTTGGTACACCTCTTGTTGGACCACCTAAACCAACTACAACTTGACGTAACTCTCTATCATTCATATCAAGTACACGTTTCCATTCAACGCGTCTAGAATCAATATTAAGTTCGTTACCTTGATAGATGTGATTATCGATAAATGCTGACAACGCATTGTTTGCAGTCGTTATCGCGTGTAAGTCACCATTAAAATGTAAATTGATTTCTTCCATTGGTAAAACTTGTGCATAACCACCACCTGTTGCGCCGCCTTTCATACCAAATACAGGTCCAAGTGATGGCTCTCTTAATGCGACCATTACATTTTGATTAAGTTGATTAAAGGCATCTGCTAATCCAACCGTTACCGTTGATTTACCTTCACCAGCTGGAGTTGGACTTAAAGCTGTTACAAGTACAACTTTACCTTTTTCCTCTAGATCATTTAGCTTTGTAATATCAACTTTTCCTTTATAGTGACCATAAGGTTCCAAAGCTTCATGAGAAATCCCCACCTTCTCAGCTATTTCACTAATTGGTCTTAAAGTACTTTGTTTTGCAATTTCTAAATCTGATAAATGACTCAACATCGTTCACTCCTTAAATTTATATTACAAATTAAATATTAAATGACATATCCTAACACTATTAGGATATACAATTCACTCATAAAAGTCGATATGTAAGCTACTTTTATTCAAATTTCCCGTAAAAAAGATCACGCCAATTATATGACGTGAACTTTATTTAATTTAATCTTCAAGCGTAGATAAGTCACCTGCTGGTAAATCTAATTCCCAAGCTTTAAGTACACGTCTCATAATTTTACCTGAACGTGTCTTCGGTAATTTATCTTTAAATTCAATTTCACGAGGTGCTGCATGTCCAGCTAATCCTTCTTTAACAAACTTTCTAATTTCTTCTTTAAGTTCGTCTGATTCTTCATAGCCATCTCTTAAAGCAATAAAAGCTTTAATAATTTCACCTCTTACTGGGTCAGGTTTACCGATAACACCCGCTTCAGCAACAGCTGGATGTTCAACGAGTTTAGATTCAACTTCAAATGGACCTACACGTTCACCAGCAGTCATGATGACATCATCAACTCTACCTTGGAACCAGTAATAACCATCTTCATCTTTATATGCAGAATCTCCTGAAACATACCATTCATCATTGATAAAGTAAGAATCATATTTAGGCTGATTATTCCAAATTGTTCTCATCATTGATGGCCAACCTTTTTTAAGGGCTAAGTTACCCATTCTATTCGGTGGTAATTCATTACCTTGATCATCTACAATTGCTGCTTCAATACCTGGTAAAGGTTTACCCATTGAACCAGCACGTATATCCATAGATGGATAGTTTACAATCATATGTCCACCTGTTTCAGTCATCCACCATGTATCATGTACTCTATGATTAAATACGTTATGTGCCCATTTAATAACTTCAGGGTTTAACGGTTCACCTACTGAAAGCACATGTCTTAATGATGAAAGATCATATTTACTAACAACATCATCGCCAGCACCCATTAACATACGTAGTGCAGTTGGCGCAGTATACCAAATCGTTACGCCATATGTTTGAATAAAGTCATACCAGCCTTCTGGTGAGAATCTTCCACCGACGATACAGTTTGTAACACCATTTAACCATGGACTAAAGATACCGTATGATGTGCCAGTTACCCAACCTGGGTCAGCTGTACACCAATAAACGTCATCTTCTTTAAAGTCTAATACATATTTACCAGATATATAATGTAGAATCATAGCCTCTTGAACATGTAATACACCTTTAGGTTGTCCTGTAGAACCTGATGTATAATGTAAGATCAAACCATCTTCTCTATCTAACCATTCAATATCAAATTCTTCACTTGCTTGCTCAAATGATTGATTGAAATCAATATATTCATCACTTACTTCGTCATCTACAACGACAATATGTTCAAGGTTTGGTAATTCATCTTTCGGAATTCTACCAACTAAATCGTTCGTTGTAATGATAACTTTAGCTTCACTATTTTCTAATCTGTCTTTAACTGCTTTTTCCATAAAGGCTTCGAATAATGGACCTACAATAGCCCCAATCTTCAAAGTACCTAATAAAGAGAAATATAATTCAGGTGTTCTCGGCATAAATATAAATACTCTATCACCTTTTTGTACATTCGCTTCATTTTTCAAGACATTTGCAGCTTTATTACTCGCGATTTGTAATTCTTTAAATGTATAACTATCTTGTCTATTGCTATCTTTATAATGAAGTGCAATTTTGTCCCCTTTACCATTATCTACATGACGATCTATACATTCGTAAGCCATATTTATTTTTCCAGTTTCACTCCAACTGAAATTCTTTTCGATATCTTTCCAATTATGATTTTTTACTGTTTCATCATAATCAGCAAGGTTATAAGAATCATTTAATGCTTCGTATACTTCGACTTTCATTTAAATCTCCCCTTTTATGAATGTAATCGTTTTCAATAAAGCCTATTTACATTATAATATAAATAGATGATACTTTTCAAAAAAATTTGATTATTCAAAATACATATTACAAATATAGAATATCATACTTAATGAAAGGAGGTACAACATTGGAATTCAAGAAGACTTTTATATCTGAAACTGTCCCCTATGATAAAGACACAGACATTATCGTTGAAGGACCTGTACATCCAGATGAATTACGAAATATGACTTTTGATGAAGGACTCAATAGTTTTAGAGTATCTAAAGAACAATTTGAAGCCATTATTGAAATTGCAGAATTACCTGAAGGAAGAATAATTATTGCACGTATTGATCAACATATTATTGGTTATACGACATACTTATACCCTGACCCATTAGAGAGATGGTCTGATGGTAATTTACCGTATATTCTAGAATTAGGTGCTATTGAATTGTCATTAGATTATCGTAAATATGGTCTAGGTAAAAAAATGCTTCAACTTGCTATGAAAGCACCTGAAATGGAAGATTTTATCGTCATTACAACTGAATATTATTGGCATTGGGACCTTAAAAACAGTGGTTTAGATGTTTATCAATATCAGAAAATCATGAATAAAATGATGGCTGAAGGTGGATTAGAAGTGTTTGCAACAGACGACCCTGAAATTATTAGTCATCCAGCAAATAGCTTAATGGCAAGGATTGGACAAAATATTCAACAAGAACAAATGGAAGCATTTGATAAGCTCAGATTTATGAATAGATTTTTCTTTTAGAGGGGGTTTAAATTTATGTTAGTTGAAAAAATTATGACATCACCTTGTACGACAATACAAAGTGATAAATCTATTGAAGATGCTTTAGTATTAATGACACAAAAAGAAATTAGACATTTACCGATTGTTGATGAAGAAGATCATTTACTCGGTATTATTTCTGATAGGGATATAAAAATGGCTCTGCCAAGCATATTATCTGATGACGAGCCTAACAAAAGTTTGTCATTGTCTGTTTCAAAAATAATGAGACGTAATGTGATACGTTGTCATCCACTTGATTTTGTAGAAGATATTGCACTAGATTTTTATGAAATGTCTATCGGGTCAATTCCAGTTATTCGAGATAATAAAGTAATTGGTATCGTAACCCAAAAAGACATGCTCAATACATTTTTAGAACTTACTGGTGTGACTATGCCCGGTTCTATTATTGAAGTACATATTGATGATAAAGTTGGCGCACTGCATGATATTACAAGAATATTTAAAGAACAAAATATTGATATTTTAAACGTTCTAGCATATGCAGATCAACAAGATATTAGCAAGAGATACCTGATGTTACGAGTGAAATCAATGAATCCAGAGAAGATATACAAATTATTAGAAGAACAAGATTACCATGTCATCTATCCGTTTGGTATAAAAAATGACTAATGCTAAATATGTATATTCTGAAGATTTATTGAAATATCGTTTTTCAGATAGTCACCCTTTCAATCAAATGAGACTTAAATTAACAACTGATTTACTCTTTGATTTAGGTGTATTAACAGAAGCACATATTATTCCACCTCGGGTAGCGACTGATGAAGAACTTCAACTCGTACATGAACCAAATTATATAGAAGCTATTAAAAAAGCTGGCAATGGTGAATTACCATTAGAAGAATATGATAAATACGGATTAAATTCTGAAGACACGCCACAATTTGTAAATATGCATGAAAATAGTGCACGTGTTGTTGGTGGGACTTTAAGTGCAGTAGATGCCGTTATGACTGGAGAAGCAACAAGAGCATGCCATCTTGGTGGTGGCTTACATCATGGCTTCAAAGGAAAAGCGAGCGGATTTTGTATATATAATGACAGTGCAGTTGCCATCCAATACATGCAATCAAAGTATAATCAACGCATCTTATATATCGATACAGACGCTCATCATGGCGATGGCGTACAATGGTCATTTTATACAAATGAAGATGTCATGAACTATTCTATACATGAAACAGGTCGATACTTATTTCCAGGCACTGGCGCCTTAACAGAACGCGGTGATGGTAAAGGATTTGGAACGACTGTCAATGTGCCATTAGATGCTTATACAGAAGACGATTCATACATAGACGTCTTTAAAGATACAGTAGAAGCCGTTTGTAAAGCATATAAACCAGATGTCATACTGAGTGTAAATGGTGTTGATATACATTACTTAGATCCACTCACACATTTGAGCTGTACACTTGATACATTGTATAAAATACCTTATATCGTTAAAGGTTTAGCAGACAAATATTGTGATGGCAAAATCATTATGATTGGTGGCGGTGGATATAATATATGGCGCGTTGTACCTAGAGCGTGGTCACATGTATGGTTTGCATTAAATGACCTACAAACACCTGAAGGCTCACTACCAGATTCATGGTTACAAAAATACCAACCACACGCACCATTACCACTACCTTCAACTTGGGTAGATGAAAAAGAAGACTATACTGAAATACCAAGAAGAACAGAAATAACTGAAAAAAATAATAATACTAAATTAAGAATATTAGACTGGTTTAATTAAATATTAAAAAAGAAGACTGACACAATTGATATGTTTCAGTCTTCTTTTTACTATTATTTAGTTGTACCTCTATATTCAACTCTATACGGTAAAATCACATTCGGTTCATCAATTTGTTCGTCATTCATATATTTAGTTAATAATCTCATACCAACTGCACCAATATCATATAATGGTTGTGTCACACTTGATAATTGAGGTCTAACCATATGAACTAATCTTGTATTATTGAAACTTACAACTTGTAAATCATTTGGTACATTAACGCCTGCATCTTGTGCTGCGTGTACAATACCAATTGCTTGTTCATCACTAATACATAAAATAACATCCGGCTTATCTTGAGAAACAGCCTCATAAGCACGGCTACCATCTTTATATGTTTCATTACCAACAAATTTAGCATTGTCTTCGATTTCAAGGCCAGCTTCTTGAAGTGCAAGTTCTAATCCTTTAAAAGCATCATCCTGTGCTTTTTCTGAATATCCTCCACCTACAAATGCAAATTTCTTAGCACCTTTCTTGATCAATGATTCAGCAATTTCTTTACTAGCTTCTGTATAGTTAATGTTAACTGAAGCAAGTTTAGAATCTTTGTCATTCGTACCTGATACGACTACTGGTACTGATGATTTATCAATAAGGTCTACTGTTTCATCTGTTAAAGTACCACCTAAGAAAATGATACCGTCAACTTGTTTACTTAATAAATTATTAAATATCTCTTGTTCTTTTTCACTATCATTATCAGAATTTGAAATGATTGTATGATATTTATACATAGTGGCAATATCTTCTAATCCACGAGCTAATTCAGAATAATAAACATTAGAAATGTCAGGAATAATTACCCCAACAGTTGTTGTTTTCTTACTTGCTAAACCTCTAGCTACAGCATTAGGTCTATAATTTAATCTTTTAATGACTTCATTTACTTTATCACGTGTTGAAGGTTTAACATTTTGGTTACCATTCACGACACGTGAAACTGTTGCCATTGATACTTTTGCTTCTCTTGCAACATCATATATTGTTACAGTCATAATATCCTCCTATCTTGAAAACGTTTTCTACTTTATTCTAGCACGTTTTCATAATGTTTTCAAAGTATATGAAAGCGAACTCACAATTACCAATTATAAAAGATTATAGAGGTGTTGTCGATACAATTGCTCTAATATTTTTGGTTTTTGTGTAAATTGTAAATAGTTTTTCAGAAAACAAACGAACATATGTTAATTTACAACATAAAAAACTGGCGAAAAGTTATGATAACTTTTCGCCAGTTAATGTATATGAATATTATTTTTCGTATAATTTAGCAGCTTCAACGATTTCTTTGTAGAATGCATCAAATTCGTTTAAGTCCATTTGTTGACCAGCATCACTTAATGCTACTGATGGATCAGGATGTACTTCTGCCATTACACCGTCAGCTCCAACTGCTAATGCAGCTTTAGCACATGGTAACATAATATCTTTACGTCCAGTACTATGCGTAACGTCTACCATAACTGGAAGATGTGTACCTTGTTTTAAAATTGGAACTGCTGAAATATCTAATGTGTTTCTTGTAGCTTTTTCATATGTTCTAATACCACGTTCACATAAGATAATGTTATTGTTACCTTGTGAGTGAATGTATTCTGCAGCGTAGATGAATTCTTCGATAGTTGCAGAAAGACCACGTTTTAATAAGATAGGTTTATTTGTTTTACCTGCTTCTTTTAATAACTCAAAGTTTTGCATGTTTCTTGCACCAATTTGGAATACATCTAAGTATTCATCAGCCATTTCAAAGTGTGCAGGATTTACAATTTCACTTACGATATTTAAACCGTATTTATCTTTAGTATTTTTAAGAATTTTTAATCCTTCTTCACCTAAACCTTGGAAGTCATAAGGAGAAGTACGTGGTTTAAATGCGCCACCTCTAATGAATTTTTCGCCTCTATCAGCTAAATCTTTCGCAACTGCATCAACTTGTTCTTGTGATTCTACAGAACATGGACCGAATACGAATGATTTTTTATTATTACCAATGATTGCACCATTGTCGAATTGTACAATAGTATCTTCTGGTTTTAATTTACGAGAAACATATAAATGTTTTTCATTTTCAGATTTTTGTAAGTCAGTAGAAGCTTTAAAGATCTCTTTAAATAATTGCTTAATAGTATTGTCGTTATATGGTCCTTGGTTATTATCAATTAAATGATTTAACATTTCTTTTTCACGTTGCGGATCATATACTTGAGTACCTTGTTTACGTTTTTCTTCACCAATTTTTTTAGCTAAAGTACCACGCTCTTGTAATAAAGCTAAAATTTCATCATTAATACCTTCAATTCTTTTTCTTAAATTCTCTAATTCATTTGACATCCTTTTCACCTCATGTAAACAATTTAACTCACATACTTTAAAGCGATAAAATATATAAGTAATTAGATGTTAGTATAACAATTAAAATGCTCTGATTCAACCCCAACATCTCAAAAATATTTAAATTTATTACTAATCAGACTAATAAAGTATATTTTAATTTATAATAGTGTTCATTACAATATAAAAAACTACCGAAAAGTTATGTTATGACTTTTCGGTAGTACAAATAATATGCGTTATACATCACTTATTTATTATTTTTTATCGAAAGTTTTTTTCTCTACAACTGTTTTTGGACCTTTTAAATCTTCATTTTCTACTTCAGATTTAATCGCACCTTTTTGTGCTTTTAATTCTTCGTCGCCTACATCGTCAGCTGTTACAACGCCTTTGTTAGCTTTCTTTTCAGCTTGTTTAGATTTTACTTCTTCTGCTTTTTTCTTAGTTTCTGTTTTCTTTTCTGAAGCTTTTGTTTTAACTTCTTCTTTTTTGTCATCGGCTTTAGCTTTTACTTCTTCCGCTTTTTGACTAGCTTCTTCTTTCTTATCAGCAGCTTTAGCTTTCACTTCTTCTGCTTTTTCACTAGCTTGTGCTTTTTTATCTTCAACTTTAGTTATAACTTCTTCTTTCTTTTCTTCAGCTTGTGTTTTGATTTCTTCAGCTTTAGATTGAGCTTGAACTTTTAAGTCGTCAGTTTTAGTTTTAACGTCATCGATAATTTTGTTTGATTTCTCACTTAAATCATCTTGTAATTCTTTCCCTGATTTAGGAGCTAGTAATAAACCAACAATTCCGCCTACTACTGTACCTAATACTACACCAAATACAAAATCTCTACCGTTTGTATTTTTTTCATATTCAGCTTCATACGTTTCTAAACCATGTGTATATAAATCTCTATTGTATTTGTTTTCCATTTTATTTTCCCCCTAATTTTATTAAAGAAATCAGGCTGTGACATTTTTAAATGTCTCAGCCTGAAAAGATAGTTATTCGCTTCCATGCACGTTATTTTTTCAAGCCTGCACCAATTTTATCTTCATCTAGGTTGTCACCTGATGTTGTTGTTTCATTGTAGTCTTTCGGCACTTGCGCTTCAAAATCTTTAGAAGCATTTACATTATTTTTGTATGATACGTTACTTCTACGATCTCTTCTTAATTGCCATTTATCTGCAACTTCCATTGCAACATTTGACCATTGAATAACTTGAGAAATCTTATCTTCATTTTGTGAGATATTGTGTGTAATAGAATTTGTAACTCTATCAACTGAATTATTAAGTGTTTGTACAGAATCTCCAACACCTTTAACTGCATCTACTACTGAGTTTAAGCGTAATGATTTATCTTGAATATCTTCAGTTAAACGATTTGCTTTATGAAGTAAATCAGTAGATTCACGTGTGATACCTTGTATTTGGCCTTGAATGCCATCTAAAGTTTCATTAATTCCTTTAACTGTTTTTAATAATTGCATTAAAAATAGTGCTAAGACAACACAAATAATTAAAAATGCAACCGCAGCAATTATGCCTGCTATTGGTAAAATCCAATCCATACTGAACGCCTCCTAATAATTATAAAACTAATCTTTATTCGATTTACTAATATTTAATACCCTCACTATTAAAGTATAAACATATTATATTTAATGTGACAGTGAAGAAACATAGGCTTTTTGAACTTTTTGAATATCTCCAGCACCCATAAATAGTATAACACCATTATCATGCTTTTGTAGCTGAGAAACTGATTCTTCGCTTATTAAATCCGCATTAGGAATTAATGCTTTTAAATCATGTATTGTCAGCTCACCTTGTTGTTCTCGAATAGAACCAAAGATGTCACATAAGTATACTTTATCAGCAAGGTTTAAACTTTCAGCAAATTCGTTTAAGAAAGTTTCTGTTCTTGAAAATGTATGAGGTTGAAATACTGCAACCACTTCGTTTTCAGGATATTTTTTTCTAGCTGATTCAATTGTAGCATTAATTTCTCTCGGATGGTGTGCATAGTCATCGATTAAGATTTGATTGTCGTAAAAACTTTCACTAAATCTTCTTTTTACACCACCAAATGTTAATAATGCTTCTTTAATATTTTCAATATCAAGTTTTTCTAAATGACAAATTGCAATAACTGCTAATGCATTTAGAACGTGGTGATCACCATACATAGGTGTTGTAAATGTACCTATGAGTTCGTTTTTAGATTTGAAGTAAACATCAAATGTTGTACCTTTAGAAGACGTTTGAACATTGTCAGCATAGACATCGTTATCATGCTCAAAACCGTAAAAGTAAATTGGAACATCAGCTTTAATTTTTCTTAGCTCAGCATCATGTCCCCAAGCAACGATTGCTTTTTTAACATTACTAGCCATCTCCTGGAATGCATTTGTTACGTCTTGTAAATCTTTAAAATAGTCCGGATGATCAAAATCAATATTTGTCATAATCGCATAATCTGGATAATAACTTAAGAAGTGTCTTCTATATTCACAAGCTTCAAAAGCAAAGTATTTGCTATCAGGTAATCCCATACCTGTTCCATCACCTATTAAGAATGATGTCTTTTGATCACCATTCATCACATGTGATAATAATCCAGTTGTCGATGTTTTACCGTGTGCACCTGTAACAGCCACTGACGTATATTGAGACATAAATTCGCCTAGGAAAATATGATATCTTTTCACTTCAAGTCCCATTTCGTATGCTTTAGCTATTTCAGGGTGTGTATCTGGAAAGGCATTACCTGCTATAACAGTCATGCCTTCTTTAATATTTTCAACATCAAATGGTAGTATTTTAATGCCTTTATTTTTTAATGCTATTTCAGTAAATACTGTATTCTCTATATCAGAACCTTGTACTTTATGTCCCATGTCGTGCATGATTTGTGCAAGTGAACTCATACCTGCACCTTTTATGCCGACAAAATGAAATAATGTCATTTCATGTCACTCCTTCTATTTCTTAAATGTTAGTTTCTCTTTCTTCTATCATATCTTTAGTAATGAGTACATCTCTTGGTTTAGAGCCGTTAGGTCCAGATATATAACCTCTCTCTTCAAGGTTATCAATCATTCTCGCTGCTCTATTATATCCAATTTGGAAATGTCTTTGTATAAGTGAAGTTGAAATATGACCTTCGTTTAACATAAATTCACAAACTTCATCAAACAGTGCATCAGCAGGTTGTTCATTTACCTTTTTCAACAATGTTTCTTCTTTGAATAGATAATTTGGTTTCATTTGACTACTTACATTTTCTACTGTTTCATCAATTTCATCATCTGATACAAATGCACCTTGAACTCTTATCGGTTTATTCATACCGTTACCAAGATATAACATATCACCATTACCAAGTAATTTCTCTGCTCCACCAACATCAAGAATTGTTCTAGAGTCAATAGAAGACGATACCATGAATGATATTCTTGTTGGTACGTTTGCTTTAATTAAACCTGTAATCACATTGACGGATGGTCGTTGTGTCGCAAGAATCATATGTATACCACATGCTCTAGCTTTTTGTGCAATTCTAGCAATAGATTGTTCAACTTCTTGAGGTGACATCATCATTAAATCAGCTAACTCATCTATAACTATAATGATTTTTGCCATTCTTTGCTCGTAATTTGCTTTCTTATTAAATGCAGTAATATTTCTAACATGTAATTCTGCAAAACGTTTATATCTACGTTCCATCTCTTCAACAGCCCATTTTAAACTAGCTGTTGCCGCTTTAACATCGGTAATAACTGGCGCAACTAAATGCGGTAAATTGTTATACGGTGCAAGCTCTACCATTTTAGGATCAATCAGTAATAGTTTCAGCTCATCTGGATGATTTTTATAAAGTAAACTTGTTAAAATAGCATTAATACATACTGACTTACCTGAACCTGTTGCACCGGCAATGAGCGCATGAGGAGTCTTTGCAATATCCATTAATAGCGGCTCGTTATTTATTTTAAAGCCCATTGCTACAGTCAGTTTACTTTCTGCTTGTTGGAAAGGTTTAGACGTAATCATTTGGCCTAATGGAATCTTTTTAGGACTTTGATTAGGCACTTCGATACCTACTAAACTTGTACCTGGAATAGGTGCTTCAATACGGATATCTTTAGCTGCTAATGCCATTTTAATGTCATCTTGCAAAGCAGTAATTCTAGATACTTTAACACCTTTTTCAACAGATAATTCAAACCTCGTTACAGTAGGTCCTTGTATCATATTTACAACATGTGCAGGCACATTAAAATGATAAAAAGCTTCATCTAGTTCTTTTTTCTTTTCCTCTAACCATTCACTATTATCTTCTTCCTCTACAACATCATCTAATATAGATACTGGTGGAAGTACATAAGATGGTCCTTTACGTTTAACAGCTTGGTTAGACTCATGTTGTTCATTTTGAGTTTCACTTCTTGTTTCTTGTATGTTTGATGTTTGTGTCTTGTTGATATTTGATGAATTCTTAAATGCTTGATGTTTACGCTTATCTGATGGCGTCATCATCACGTTAAATGGTGAAGACTTTCTAACAGGCTTAGGCTTCAAGATTGGTTCGTGAGAAGTTGTCTCTTTAGGTTCTTCAGGTTGTTGAACCGTGTCCTCTACTTCTATAGGATCGTTATTTGTTTCTTCTTCTTCTTCAGAAATAACATTATCCGCTTCTTCTGTTTCAGTATCACTTTCCACATCAACATGATCAGACTCGAATAAGCTTTCTTCTTGATCTTCTTCAGTTTCGTCAAATGTTAGTACATCTTCAGCATTATCGATTGTATCTATTTCTTCAACTTCAGAATCAGAATCTTCTACTTCTTCAAAATAAATATCATCTTCGACAAATTGTTCTGATTGTGTAATTGAGGCATCATTGTCTTCTTCGAGAGAATCATGCGTATCGATTATTTCTGAAGGTTCGATAACAGCTTCATTAGAATCATCTTTATCTTCTTCAAAATGCTGTATTGCTTCAGCTTCAGTACTATCTTCAGCATTATGAATTTCTTCTACTTCATTGTCTGATTCTACTTCTTCAAATTCTGAAGTTTCCGCTTCATTTGAATCGTGATTTGAGTTGACTTCTTCTTGTTCAGCATCAACTTCTTCAACAATTTCATCAAAATTGTCTTGCTGAATGTCATCTTCTGTATCATCAAAATCCAAGTCTATCTCTTTAAATTCATATGTAGTTAAATCATTGACATCTGGTTGTAACGCATTAGAATTAGCCTTCTCTTCTTGTAAGTCGCTTGTTTCATCTTGATGTATGTCATTTTGTAATTCATCGTGTAAGTCTTCTTGTTCATCTTCCACGTCTTGATAATCTTTTGGATCATTTTTAATAAATGACGCTTGTTGTTTTAAATAATAGTCTTGATTTTTAATTTGTGACTTTTTCTCTTCTGAATCAAGAATGTTAAGTTCTTGTTCTCTTTTTTCTCTTAAAGCTTTTTCAAATTGTTTTTTCTTTTGAAGCTTCTTCTCACGTTCTTTTCTAATTTCAGAAACAATTTGTGAAGCATAAATATTCTCAATGTTAATCGTATTGTCCGTCTTTGAATAAGTAGGGACATCTCGTACAATTTCACTACTTTGTTTACGTTTATTTTCTTTTACAGCATCATTTTCAGTAGATTTAGCTGAATGATCTTTCAAACCACTATTGGGAACTTCTTTTTGTTTTCTCATACCGAATATTGCTGAAGGCACTTCAGAAGCTTTAAATTTTGGTTGATGTAAAGCATTCAATCTCTCTTCAAATTGATAGTCATCATTATGACGTTTACTGTTGTCGTAGCGTTGAGAGGATTGTTTACTTTTCGCACTGTAATGATGTGTTACATCCTGGTCATAACTTCTTGACTTCTTAGCAGGTTCATATGAATCTGCATTACGATTTCTTCTACGTCTTCTTCTATTCGTTGGAAAAGAAGCTGAGCTTTCATCATAAAATCTACTATCATGATATTTCTCTTCTCGTTGACTTGTTTCATTATCATGTTGATGATGCTCTTGATTTGATTGCTCTTCATATTCCATTTGTATTGGAAATCTAAATTTGCCTTTAGGTCTTCTATAAATTTCTTCATTAGTTGAATCGTCATCTGGATGATGATCAAAAGACACTTGATCGCTTTTTTGTTTTTCATTTTTTTGTTCATTTTTCGATTGCCCGAATATATCATCAAACCAACTCATAGGTTCACTACCTTTCGTCTTCAAAGAATGGTGTTCCTACAGTATAACTATCATCTAGTACCATTATACCTTTTTCTTTTGGAGCACCTTCTAAATCAAGTTCTTTCATTGAACAAATCATACCGCTAGAAGGAACACCACGTAATTCTGCATCTTTAATAATCATTCCACTAGGCATTACCGCTCCTACTTTAGCAACGACAACTTTTTGTCCTTGATCAATATTTGGAGCGCCACATACAATTTGTAATGTCTCATTACCAATATCTACTGTACATACTGATAGCTTATCTGCATCAGGATGTTTTGATTTTTCAGATACGTATCCTACTACAAACTTAGGAGATAAATCAACGTCTAATTTATAATTAATATTATTTTTCTCTAGTAAGTCTTGAATACTATTAATGTGTTTCTCTTCAACTTTAATATTGCCATTGCCTTCTATTTGAACATATTTAGAAGCATTGAATATATTAAAACCAACAATTTTATCTTCGCTTTTGATAATTGTTAAATCATTTTGAAAATCATATTCTAATCCTTCAGTTAAAGGTTCTAAAGTAACCATTAATACGTCGCCAACACCATTTTTATTATAAAATAAATTCATTTCTCCTACTCCTTACAATCTTTTTTGATTATTTTTCATTTTTTTAAAAATTTCTCTATTTTTTTCTAAACGCTCAATAACTTCTTGGTTTCTCTTACGAGAGTGATTTTTACCTAAAATAAATATTGGTTCTAAAGGTTTATCAGGTGTATAAGAGAATGATAATGATGTTATTGGCACTAAGCCATTTTGGAAGAATTGCATCGTCATTTGCGCTACAATATCATATCCAATTTCATTTTTAATATCACAAATCACCAAAACATCTTGATGAGGTGTAGCTAATAACATTTCCCCTTCAATATTTTGATAAACATCTTTTAAGAATGTTTGATTGAGAATACGTGAAGCATCATATCCGTCATTCGTGTTTATGAAATAGAATGTATTGCCTTGAACTTCATCAGACTTGTAAGTTGTTTTTCTCTTTTTAATATTGAATAACGCTTGCTCTTTAATTTGTTCTTTCGTTAAATTAAGTTCACTGAGCATAGACTCATCTATTAGTCTATAAGTATTTCCTAAATCAAGCGCATAATATATATTTGTTTCAGCTGTATGTTCATCAATGACAAAAGGTGTACCTTCTTTCGTTTCTTTATGAAAACTAGTAGACCTAATGACAGGCAAGATCTCAATTTTATTAATTTCTTTATTGGATTCATCTTGCATTGCATTTATTGTTTCAGTGACGTAATAAACAATTTCGTCTATTGTTTTATTACCGTTATTTTTATATTTAGCAATAATCGGAGCTAATTTAACTGAAAGCCCTTTTTGATTATCCGTTCGTTCAATTCTTAAACTTTCATTTTCCCTATCAAACTTAAAATTTGCATCTAAAGTTTTCAATCGGTCTTTTAATAAATCTCTCATTTGAAAGACATTCATACTTAACACTCCTATTTTTATACCTCTATATAGTTTACAACAAATCGCAGTTATGTAACAGTGATAAACATATTTAAATGAAGTTAAATAAAATAAAAAAGCAGGTAATTCGAAAATAAAAGAAACTTTTTTCGACCTGCTTTTTTTATATAAATTTATTTATTTAATCCATCAATAAATGCACTAATTTGTGGAATTGTTTTTCTTTCTTTACCAACGTATCTATCAAGTTCTTGACCATTGTTATAAGCGATAAAACTTGGAATGCCCATAACATCAACTTCTTGGCATAAATCAATAAATTCATCACGATCAACTGATACGAATTGATATTGATGATATTTCTCTTCAAGTCCAGGTAAATCAGGATCTATAAAATGACAATCCGGACACCAAGATGCTGTGAACATAAATATTGTTGGTTCGTTAATCAATGATTTGTATTCTTCGATTGACGTTAATTGTTTCATTTCTTTGCACTTCCTATCATTAATGTTTGTTGACCATCTTTAATTATATGATACTTCTTCAACAAATGATAAACAAACAAACTGATTACAGCTGGTAATAAGAAATGGAAGAATGCAATTTGTAAGTATACTTCAGTCGTACTACCCATTGTTTTAATCGTCATAATTTGCCCCACAAGTCCACTTGAACCCATTCCAGCACCAGCAGCATTATTTTCCATTGGCCAAAAGACTGTCATGATTGGTGCTACGACAATACTTGCTACGACTGGCGGAATTAATATAAAGGGTTGCTTTAAATAATTTGGAATTTGAAGTTTACTTGTACCAATACCATGAGCAATAACACCTGAAATACCATTATCTTTATAGCTTGTTACTGCAAAGCCGACCATATGACAACAACCACCTATCGTAGCTGCTGCTGCCGCTGTTCCACTTAAGCCAAGCATTAATGCTAAAGCTGCACTTGAAATCGGACTACTAAGTGTAAGACCAACTATAAGGCTGACGAATATCCCCATTAATAAAGGTTGTTGATCCGTACTTAATTGTATCCAGTTTCCTAATGCTTTCATAAATGCATCAATAAATGGTGCTATAAACTTTGCAATTGCTGCACCTATAAATAACGTTAAAATCGGTGATAAAATAATATCTATTTTAGTTTTGCCTGAATATAATCTTCCAAGTTCACTTGCAAATACTGAAGATAAATAACTACCTACAGCGCCCCCTTGTTCATATCCATACATTCCTGTTACAGCAGTTGTAAATATAATGAGTGGTGATGCGCCTAAACCGTAACTCACTGCTACCCCTACCCCAGCTCCAGTTAAAGTTTGAGCTAACTTACCTATTTCTATCATCATTGAAGTATCAAAATATGTATTTAATGATTGGCCTAAAGTTTCAATAATCAGTCCAACAATTAATGTACTAAACAAACCTAAAGCCATATAACTTAATCCATCTATAATTGTTCGATTAAAAAAAGATTTTACGCGTTCCATTTATTCACACTCCTTAAATGGATTATACAATAAAAAATACACATGTCATTATTTAAATTAAAATAATAACATGTGTATGTTGAATCTTTATACTTCTATAACATTTAGAAATTTCTTCAATGCGTCTGTTTTCGGTTGAGTAAACATTTCTTCCGGTTTACCTTCTTCACCGATTAAACCATCATGAATGAATATCATTCTATCAGAAACTTCTCTAGCAAATCTCATTTCATGTGTAACAATGACCATCGTCATACCTTCATTAGCTAAATCTTTAATAACTTTTAATACATCATTCACTAACTCTGGGTCTAATGCTGATGTCGGTTCGTCAAATAACATGACTTTAGGGTTCATTGCCAATGCTCTCGCAATCGCCACACGTTGTTGTTGACCACCAGATAAAGCATGAGGTCTTTGATCTTTAACACTTTCTAATCCTACTTTTTCTAAAAGTTGAAGTGCTTCGTCATATGCTTTTTGTTTATTTACTTTTTTAACAGTAACTAAACCTTCCATAACATTTTCAATTGCTGTTTTATGTGGAAACAAGTTGTAATTTTGAAACACCATACCTGATTGTTTACGCACTTTAATTTGTGACTTCTTATTATCTGCTGTGTACGTTTCTCCATTAACAACTACAGTACCTTCAGTCGGAATTTCCAATGCATTCATCATTCTCAATAAAGTTGTCTTACCAGAACCTGATCTTCCAATCAAAGTAATCACTTCACCTTTACCTACTGAAAGATTAATCCCTTTGATGACTTCTTTATCATTAAATGACTTTTTAATATTTTGAAGTTCAATCATGAACGATACCCTCTTTCAATATAAGATTCATAGTAAGATTGAATGATTGATATGATAAAACATACAATCCAATATAATATCGCTACTAGTAAATAAATCGTTAAGAATTCATATGTTGTAGAAGCGACTTCTTGTGCTTTTCTAAACATTTCTGCTACTAAAATAAAGCCAAGTAAAGACGTATCTTTAATTAAACTTAAGAATGTATTACCTAATGCAGGTACTGAAACTCTGATTGCTTGAGGTAATATGATTCTTTGTACAGTTTGTTTATAATTCATACCAATCGAGTATGCCGCTTCAGTTTGACCTTTCGGAATAGACATAATTCCACCTCTTAAAATTTCAGATGCGTATGCACCTACATTAAGAGAAAGACCAATTATCGCAGCTATGACAGGTGACAAAGTTAATTGATTGTCTGCATTTCCTGTTGCCAATCTACCAATCTCAGGGATTCCGTAAAAGATAATGAATAATTGAACAATCATCGGTGTACCACGAATGATTGAAACATAAAAACGTGCAATCCCTTTTAGAACTTTACTACTTGATATGCGCATTAATGCAGTAGCTAATGCCAAGATTAAACCAAGCACAAAAGTAACTAAAGTAATAGGAATAGAATATTTAACTAGACCCTCTAACATCGGTAGAAATGCTTGTTTGGCAGCATTTAATGCATGAAGTTGCTCATCATTTAGGCTCTGAAACATTAGCGCCAAACCATTTCTTACTTATTTTTTCTAATTCGCCATTATCTTTTAAAGTTTTTAGACCTTTATTAAAATCTTTAATCACTTTGTCATCTTCTTTTTTACTAAATGTAAATGCAGATTGACTTTGTTCAGCATCACCTTGAATTGCTTTTATTTTAGCGTTAGGTTTTTGCTTTTTATAATCTAAATATGAAACATTATCATTGAAAGTACCTTCAACACGATTTGACTGTAATAAATCCATCGCTTGGTTGAAGCCGTCTACTTTAGTAATATCTGCACCTTTAGATTTTGCAAGTTGACCATAGTTAGATGTTAAAGTTTGTGCTAACTTTTTACCTTTAACATCATCGAATGATTTAATGTCTTTATTATTCTCATTTACTACTAATACACCATTTGAATAAGTGTATGGATCTGAGAATTTATATTTTGCTTTTCTTTCATCGTTAATACCAACTTGGTTAGCAATCATATCAAAACGTCCTGAATCTAACCCAGCAAACATTGAATCCCATTGTGTTTCTTTAAATTTAACTTTGTATCCCATTTCTTTAGCAACTGCTTTAGTTACTTCTACATCATATCCAGTTAACTTATCATTTTTATCATGGAAGCTAAATGGAGAATAAGTACCTTCTGTACCAACTACAATTGTTTTATCATCTTTCTTACTGCTTTCTTTCTTGTCGTTGCTGTTTCCACATGCAGCTAACACAACAATTAATGCAATAATTAAAAATATACCCTTTTTCATATATACATCCCTCTATTCTTAGTATCCAAATCGGAATAAACATATTTTAGACCGAATTACAACTACTGTCAATTACTAAAATCTGGACTATTTAAATTTCAAATATTCAATCTTTTCTGAACTTAAATTTAACACGATTTCATTGAGTAATAATTTTGCACTTTCATAATCTCTTGCGTCATAAATAGCTTTACTTGTATGGATATATCTAGCACAAACACCGATTACCGCAGTTGGAATACCTGTTAGAGCTTTATGGATTTCTCCACCATCTGTACCACCTGGTGATTGGAAGTATTGATGATTAATTTCTTTTTCTTCAACCATTTCAATTAAATAATCTCTCATTCTTTCAGATAAAATCATCGTACGATCTAAAATTCTAATTAATACACCTTTTCCTAAAGCACCTGATAAGCCAACGTGACCTTTCATATCATTTGCAGGTGAACAATCCACAACTAATGCTAAATCTGGTTTGATTAAATTCACACTTGCTGAAGCACCTCTTAAACCAACTTCTTCTTGAACATTTGCGCCTACATATAAATCAACATCAAGCTCTTCATCTTTAACTGCTTCTAATAATTCTAATCCAACTAAACAACCATATCTATTGTCCCATGCTTTAGCGAGTATTCTATTCTCTGTTAGTTGTTCAAAATTCGTACTTGGAACAATTGTATCACCAATTTTAATGCCCATTTCTTTTAATTGATCAATGCTTTCTGCACCAACATCTAAAAGCATATCTTCAATAGAAACACCTGACTCTTTACCAGTTCTAAAATGTTTAGGGATACTGCCAACTACGCCGTTATAGTATTTACCGTCACGCGTTTTTAACTGTAGTGTTTGTGATAGCCATACGTCTGATGACACACCGCCAAGTGGTGTGAACTTTAACATACCCTCTTTTGTCATTTCAGTAACCATAAAGCCAATTTCATCCATATGAGCTGCTACTAATACTTTAGGTGCATTTTCTTTTTTAGATTTTTTCACACCATAAATACTGCCCATATTATCACCAATAATTTCATCAACAAAAGGTGCCATTTTTTCTTTTAAATATTCACGTACTTCATTTTCAAATCCAGGTACAGCGTGTAACTCTGTTAATTCTTTCATTCTATTAAGTGTTTCTTGTCTAATTTGTGTCATTGTAAATCTCCTTATTGAAATATTTATCTATCATTCAGTCTTTGTGTTAAACTTAAATTAAATAGAAGGAGGCATGGTCATGCAGAATAATAAGTTCCGCTTTTTCATTATATTATTGTCCGTTTTTACTGGTTTAGGTATTGTTGCTTCTATCGTATATGCTAAGCAATATAAACCATATAGTTGTGAAGAAATACTTAAACAAGTCAAAGCACAATTTAATAATGTTGAAGCCTCTTATATATTACATATCCCAAAGACCTACCAAAAATTCGGCATTGAAACTAAAGTTGTGCATGGTGGTATTACCGTTAACAATGATGGTAAACAAGTACACTATGAATTTATAGCCGATGCCTTTAACGGCCAAGTCATTGATATATTTGAAATTTAATAAGCTTAAAAGATGAGTCTGAGTGATTAATTAACCTCAGACTCTTTTTTATGACTGAAATATTATTCAACTTCACCGTGATCTAGTGCGTCGAATGATTTTTTAATAGATTCTAAACCGCTTCTTAATTTTTCTTCACTACAAGCTAAATTCATTCTGAAATGGTGACTTTCTCCGAGCTCGTATGAATGTCCGATGCCTGTTGCAAGTTTACCTACAGATTGCAATGCTTTTTGAACATCACTTTCTACGTAACCACTTTTAGAAAAGTCTATCCAAGCTAAATATGTCGATTCAGGCTTAATGAATGATAACTGATCAGACATTTCATTTTTAATAAATTCATCTAAGATGGTCATATTCTTCTCGATATGCTCATTTAATTGATCTACCCATTCACCTGCTTCATTATACGCTACTTTAACTGCTTCAACAGCCAATGTATTTGCAGCTGACAATCCATAATATGTTGCCAATTTACGATTGAATTGTAATGTGAAATAGCGATGTTTTGTAATCATATAACTACTTGCTAAACTCGCTAAGTTAAATGTTTTACCTAATCCAGTAACAACAAGAATTGGAGAATCTAACGTCATTTCATTTGTCATTGAATAGAATCCATTTTCACTTCTCACAAAATCCATATGAATTTCATCAGAAACAATAAAGACATCATGTTTTTCACAAACATCTTTCATAAATGCACATTCTTCTTTCGTCCAAACTTTACCTGTTGGATTATGAGGACTACACAGGACTAACACTTTAACATCATCACGTGCTGCCATTTCTTCAAATTGTTCTTTATCCAACTCATAACCGTTATCTGTCGCTACTAATGGTGATTCAACTGCCACTCTTTTATTACCTTCAATTAAATTTAAAAAGGCATTATATGAAGGTGTATGAATTAACACACCTTCACCTTCTTTTGTAAATTCACGTATAACTTCAGTTACCGTAAATAAAATACTTGGCACATAATATATATCATTCTTTTGGATATTCACAGAAAATCTTGTTTTGTACCAATTTTTAATCGCATTTAAATATGCTTCTTGCTTCCATACTAAATAACCGAAATGTGCTTGATCTAATTTGTTTTTCAAATGGTTAATAATAAAATCAGGTGTCTTAATATCCATATCGGCTATCCAAAATGGTTCTAAGTTCTCATAATCATAAACTTTACGTTGTCCATCATATGCTACTGTTGCTGTTCCCCTTCTATCAATCACTTCATCAAAATTATATTTCAATTAAATCATCCCTTCTTATTTCTTTTTTAATTCCCTTCGTTTGTTCATCAAGTTTGAGCGCAAAATAATTGGCATCATGATAGAACACGAACCAATAATCTTCTTTAATATATCTCTGTAAAAGTCTTTCCTTAGCATTAATAGAATCCATTGGATAATCATCATAGGCTGTAACCCATAAAGGATTTAAGTGAGCTAATGTAGGCAAGATATCGGCCATATGCACACCTTTCATGCCATTACTTTCAATTTCAATGACACTATGACCAGCGCTATGACCACCAGTATGTATCATTTTAATGCCTGGAACGATTTCCATCGAATCTACAAATGTTACAACTTGATGTTCAATACCTTTATAATTTTGTTCCCAATATGTAGCACTACTTCGTATATTTGGGGCTCTCAATTCATTCCATTCAATTTGTGATGTATAAATTGTTGCATTTTTAAATACTGATTGACCATCTGCAGTTGTGAGTCCACAAGCATGATCAAAATGCATATGAGACATCAATACAATATCAATGTCATCTATGGTCAAATTAAATTGCTTTAATGAGTTACTAATATCACTTTCATAAGTTGTACCATAGTTTCTTTTTTGTTTGTCTGTTAATTTACCATTACCTATCCCAGCATCAATTATAATATTGTGTTCATCTGTTTGAACGAATATTGGATGTGTTACGAGAGGTATTTGATTAAGTTCATTAGGCGGATATTTTTTAGTCCACAATGCTTTTGGAACGACACCAAACATTGCACCACCATCCATTTGAGTAATACCACCTTGTAATGGATATAATTTAAAATCACCTATATTTAACAAGAAATTCCCCTCCAATCATTTATTATTATTTTATCACTAATTAGAGTAATGAACATCTTTCATGATTGCTACAACACTTTAGTTAAAAATGGCATAAAAAAAGAAGTTAGAATCATAATGATTCCAACTTCCTTATTTAAAGCTTGCTTCCATACGATAGATTCTAAAACCTCTACTAGAGAATTTATCTTCGTATTCAGTACGGATGTTATCTTCAGGCTCATCTTCATGTAAATTCAAATTAATATAATCAAATGACATACCATATTGAGACATACTTTCTAAACTATACTCAAATAATCCTTGATTATCTGTTTTGAAATGTATTTGTCCATCTTTTTTCAAAATGTGCTGATAAATTTCTAAAAAGCTAGAGAAAGTTAATCTTCTTTTAGCATGTCTTGTCTTTGGCCATGGATCTGAAAAATTCAAATAAATTCTAGAAACTTCATTTTCAACAAAATACTCTGTTAATAATTTAGCATCTTGATTAATCAATTTAATATTGTTTAATTCCATTTCTTTAACTTTTTCAAGAACACGGACCATAACATTTTTATCTTTTTCAATTGCTACGTAATTGATATTAGGATTTTGTTTAGCCGTCTCAGTAATAAATCTACCCATACCAGTTCCGACTTCAATATGAATGGGTTGATCTTTATCAAACCATTCAGCCATCTTATATTGATGATTAAGATCTACATCTACTATATTGGGATGATCTTTTAAGAAATCGTCAGCCCAAGGTTTATTTCTCATTCTCATTCAAAGTTACTCCTTATATAAATACATTTCTTGTCATTACTTCATTTAAGAAGTGTAACCAATCATTCATATCTTTATAACGTTTTTTCTCTTCATACCACTCTACCATTGCGATAGCTTGAATCAATGTATACCACTTCATACGTTTCTTTAAATCATGCGTATCGTTAATACCATACATACTTAGCCAATCTGACCAATCTTTCTCATCAACATAAGTATATAAAATCATTCCGATATCAATAGCTGGATCTGCAATCATTGCACCTTCCCAATCTACTAAGAAAAGTTCATCTTGATCAGATAAAAGCCAATTATTGTGATTCACATCTCCGTGTATGACTGTATAGAATCTACTGTCTAATGTTGGCATGTTATCTTCTAGATATAACAATGCCTTTCTCACTGTACGGTTAGACAATACATGTCGTGACAATGAGCTGTTAATTTTATTAAATAAAATCTCTGGATGCATAGGTTTCATTTCCATACGTTTAAGCATATTTAATAATTGTTTAGAAGAATGTATTTTTTTAAGAAGTTTGGCAACACGGTTAGAATTCATTTCATCTTGGACTAACTCTCTACCATTTTTCCAATGTTGTGCAGTTACAACTTCTCCTGTTTCAATTCTTTTTGTCCAAACTAATTTTGGCACGATACCTTCAGCAGATAATGCTGTTAAGAAAGGACTTGAATTACGTTTTAGGAAGAGCTTGCGGCCATCTTGTTCTGCCATATATGCTTCACCAGATGCACCACCTGCTGAGTCTAATGTCCATCCTAATTGATAAAAATGTTCCAACCTATCCACCTCACTTTCAATAAAAGAAAAAGAAAAAGACTCAAGAATATTCTTTTTCAAGAGTCATATTTTAATCTTAAAAATTTTTGTTTAATTTTTGTAATTTTAGTGCGCTTGATTTAAATTTTATTATCTTTCGGTTAAGATTTCAACCTCATAAATGAAAACTTTCGAGTATTTTGAACCTATTCATATACAATAAGTCTTATAAATTCAGTATCCACTTGAATTACTTAAGATATTAAAATTACACTAAAAAATTTTTATGATTTCGACTCTATATAATTATTAAATGCATTTTGTAATTGCTTCGTAATTTGTCCGACTTTTCCGTCACCTATTTTTTGATCATTTACTTGTACAACTGGCATCACTTCAATAGATGTACTTGAAATAATCACTTCATCTGCATCATTTAAGAAATCTAATGTAAATGATTCTTCAATAAATGGAATATTTAAATCTTCGGCTAATTCTTTTATAACACGTCTCGTAATCCCATTAAGGATTAAATTATTTGCAGGATGTGTATAAATTTTGCCATCTTTAATTGCATAAACGTTACTTGAACTACCTTCAGTAACCGTTTCACCTCTATGCATGATTGCTTCAGCTGCATCGTTTTGAGTAGCTTTCTCTTTTGCTAACACGTTACCTAATAAGTTTAAACTCTTAATATCACATCTCAACCATCTGATATCTTCAACTGTAATAGCTTTAACACCATTTTCTAATTCGTCATATGGTCTGTCATAGCTTTTAGAGAATGCTGAGAATACAGGCTTTGTACTCGCATCAGGAAACGGATGGTTTCGAGGTGCAACACCACGTGTCACTTGAATATACACGCCACCATTTACAACATTATTCTTCGCTGCTAATTCTTTCGTTACTTCTGTTAAACCTTCAACAGAATACGCATCTAAATTAAGTCCAATTTCTTTCGCACTTCTAAATAATCGTTCATAGTGCTCTTTAGATGTGAATACTTTGCCATCATATATACGTATGTATTCGTATATGCCATCACCAAAGTTATAACCTCTATCAGAATAGCTAACCTTACCTTCAGATTCATCAACAAACTCATCATTTATATAAATATAACTCATTCATCATCACCCTTTACACAGACATTGTATATAGCTTCTAAATAAATTGCAGTTGCATTAAATAATTGTTTTTTCGTGATATATTCATTTTTTTGGTGCATTAAATCTTCAGAATCTTTAAACATGGCACCGAATGCCACACCTTTATCTAAGTTTCTAGCATATGTACCGCCACCGATTGTATACGGCTCGGATTGATCACCTGTTTGATTGCGATATGCTGATAATAATTTTTCAATGAATGGATCATTTTTATCTACATAATGCGGAACTTGGTGTTTATCCATTTCAATTTCGAAGCCTTTTTCTTTCACTTCTTCAGAAAAACGAGACATTGATTGATCGAAATTAAAGCCTTCTGGATATCTTAAATTAATACCAAATTGACCACCATCTACATCTGTATAACTCATAATACCTGTATTAGTCGTCACTTCACCCATTTCTTCAGTAGCAAATTTCATACCCATTTTTTCACCTTTTGGAGAATCAACTAAGTATTCATTTGCAAATTTCACATATGAGCTCGCGTATTTATCTAAATTTAATTCATTTAAGAATTGAATAAGGTATAAGCCAGCATTCACACCTAATGTAGGATCCATACCATGAGCTGATTTACCATGAACAACGATGTTTAAGAATCCTTCATCAATTGTTGTTTCGCCTTCAATCTCATGTTCATTTAAAAATGATTCGAATTTTTGAACAACATTTGTCATTTGTTCTTTGATAAGTAATTTAGCTTGTGCAGTATCAGGTACCATATTGAATCTTTCACCTGAGAAGAATGCTTTTAATTCTACTTCAGGCTCATCATTATCTTCCACATATCCAGATTGAACGATGTTAAATGTTACAATCCCTTTTTCTCCGTGGATTAATGGGAATTCTGCATCTGGTGCAAAACCTACTGAAGGCATTTCTTCAGTTTCAAAATAACGATCTGTACATTTCCAATCAGATTCTTCGTCAGTACCTACAATAATATGTATTCTTTTTTTCCATTCGACTTTCATATCTTCAAGTATCTTAACGGCATAGTATGCTGCAATTGTTGGTCCTTTGTCATCAAGTGTACCTCTCGCAATGATTGCATCTTCTGCTTCTACAGGTTCAAATGGATTAGAATCCCATCCAGCACCTGCTGGAACAACGTCAACATGGCAAAGTATACCTAATAGATCATCACCTTTACCCGCTTCAATTCTACCTGCAATATTGTCTATATCAACATGAGAAAATCCATCTCTTTCACCTAACTTGTACATATAATTTAACGCTTCTTTTGGACCTGGTCCAACTGGCGAATCGTATGTACTTGCTGCATCATCTCTTACACTTTCGATGCTTAATAGCCCCTTTAAATCATTTATAATATCTTCTTCATATTCTTTAACTTTATTTCTCCACATCGAAAATCATCTCTTTCTTAACTTGAATAGTTATCTATATAATACATGATATTTTTGTAAATATGAAATAGAATTACCGATAAATTTTTAATTTTTTATACAGAAAGTTATTTCCTTTTACGTACGACTAAAGTCGTATATAAAATTATTTTTTGAATCATATTATTTCCCGACACGACAAAAGTTGTTAACAAAAAAACTAGGACAAATAAGTTGCCCTAGTTTTAGCCAAAATTGAACATAAGAAGAAAATTATTTCTTCAAGTCTTCTTCTGTAACAACTCTTAAATTGTTGTTTGCAGTTCCGCCTTCGTCATCAAATTTAGCTTCTCTTTGTTCAGTTGGATCTTGATCTTCTTTTTTTAGACGAGATTTAGCATTTGATGCATAACCTTTTGGATCTTCTTTTGCTTTTTGGAATTCATTTTTTGCTTTTTCTTTAGCCGACTCTTTATAAGAAGTTGGATCTTCTTTATATTTTGAGTACTCGTCTTGTGCTTTACCTTTTAGTTCATTTGCTTTTTGTTTAGCATTTTCTTTGTAATTCTCTGGATCTTCTTTATATTTCCCGTATTCATTTTTTAATTTATCTCTATTTTCTTTTTTAGATAAGACAACTGCTGCTGCAGTTCCTCCTAATACTACTAACGTTCTAAATAATCCTGCTTTTTTAGCCATTTGTATCCACCTCTATTTAGTTAATAGTTATTATATTACCCCGAGGAAATCTTTCTAAACATTTTAAACAGATAAATTTAAAAATTTAAAATCTTCTTCTAACAAATGTCTATACTCACCAAGTTCTAAACGTTCATCAAGTTCTAAATCAGCAATTTGAACACGTTTTAAATAAGTCACTTCACAGCCAATCGCATGAAACATTCGCTTAACTTGGTGGAATTTACCTTCGTAAATCGTAACGTAAGCTATCGACTCTTCTCCATTTTCTACAATTTCTAATTCACTTGGAGAAGACGTAAAGTCTCCTAAATCAATGCCTGCTTTAAAAATATCTATTGCATCATCTGAAATGTGTCCAGATACTTCAACATAATACTTTTTAGCGACTTTTTGTTTCGGACTCATAAGTTGATGCGAGAATTTACCATCGTTTGTTAAAAGTAATAAACCTTCTGTATCTTTGTCTAAACGCCCTACCGGGAATAAATCTAAATGCATATATTCTGGAACAATATCAATGACAGTTTCATGTTCATCATCTTCAGTTGCTGAAACGAATCCTGCTGGCTTATTCATCATTAAATAGACAACTGGTTCATATTCTATCGGAATATCATCAAATGTTATAACATCTTCTTCTGGATTAATATGCATTTCAGGTTTCTTAACGATTTCATCATTAACGGTAACGAGATTTTTCTTTAGAAACTTTTTAACTTCTTTTCTTGTTCCGATACCTGAATTTGATAAAAATTTATCTAATCTCATTATTTACACCCACTTAATTTTGCGTCTAATTTTTGCAGTTAAATCACCTAAAAATTCATCTGCTAAACGTGAACGCATTGTTAAATATCCATATACGATTACACCAACACATCCGCCTACAATAAGTGTGATAAGCGCACCTAATTTAGATGTTGGATCAATGATTAATGACACAATAAAGTAACTTAACTCAACGAATAGTACCATGATAATAGTATAGAAAGTAATTCTTAATGTATGGTAAATTGTGATATTAAATTTAAAGTCTGCATATTTATATAGAACTACACAATTTAAGATAACAGCAACTAGTAATGCGATTGCCGTACCAATAACTGCACCTAACGTATGGAATACCATAATAAGTGGTAAGTTTATAACTGCTTTAATGACTAATGAAGTGATAACGATCCAAACTGTTAAGGCTTGTTTATCAATACCTTGCAACATTGAAGCTGTTACAGATAATAATGCGATTAAAATACTAACTGGCGCATACCAGAATAATATTTCTGTACCCATTGGATTATAACTATAGAACACGTTATATAAAGGCTGTGCTAATACCATAATGCCAAGTGATGCTGGAACTGTTAAATATAATAATACGCCTAATGATTTTCTAATTTGATGATGCATTGCATCAATTCTACCTGAATTGTAAGTATTCGTAATAAATGGTACTAAACTCACTGCGAATCCTGCTGCAAGAGATGTTGGAATCATAACAATTTTATTAGTTGTCATACTCAGCATTGTGAAATAAATATCTTGTAATTCACTGCCTACCCCCGCCATCGCTAACCCCGTATTATGTGTAAACTGGTCGATTAAATTTATAATTGGGAAACATAAACTTACAATTACAAATGGAATACTGTATTTAATAATTTCTTTATATATTTTGATATACGACACATCAATATCGCTTGTATCTTGTTCAACTTCTGCTTTTATTAAATGTCTTCTCTTCATCCAAAAATAAAGTAAAGTCAGTAATGCGATAATTGCACCGATACCTGCTGCAAATGTTGCAACTTGGTTGGCCATTAACACAGAACCATCCATGACATTTAATACGATATAACTTCCACCAAGTATAAATGCGATACGTGCTACTTGTTCAGTTACTTCAGATACAGCTGTAGGTCCCATTGAATTAAATCCTTGGAAGATCCCTCTCCATGTTGCGAGTAATGGAATAAATAATACTACAAAACTTATTGTTCTAATAACAGTTGTAATATCTTCTATACCCCATCCACCTTCTATACCACCTTTATTTGCTAAAGTTAATTGAGCAATAGTTGGTGATAAGAAATAAAGTAATAAAAATCCGATAAATCCTGATACCGTCATAACTAAAAAGCTTGACCGGTATAATTTTCTACTTACTTTATAAGCACCTAATGCGTTATATTTAGATACATATTTCGCAGCTGCTAAAGGAACGCCCGCAGTTGCTATTGTTATCATGATTGTGTATGGTTGATAAGCATATGTAAATGGAGCAAGATTTTTTTCATCGCCTATAATAGCGTAAAAAGGTATTAAATAAAGAATACCAATTACTTTTGTTATTAAAATACTTGCAGTAAGTAGGAAGGTTCCCCTTACTAGCGCTTTACTTTCTGACATAATTTCATCCCTATCTAATTTACTTTTAAATTTAATAATAACAGGTTTATTTCTATTCTACTACTTTTTTAAAGACACATTATTCGTTAAAATATTATTACATCGACTTATGGAGGTAACTTATGTATCATACAATAATTATCGGCGCTGGACCTAGTGGTTTAATGGCCGCATATAGTGCAAGTTCAAATGGTAAAAACGTCTTGCTACTCGAAAAGAAAAAAGGCTTAGGACGAAAGCTCCGCATTTCTGGTGGCGGTAGATGTAACGTTACCAACCGCTTACCTTATGAAGAAATTATAAAAAACATTCCTGGTAATGGAAAATTCTTATATAGTCCATTTTCAACATTCGACAATGAATCTATTATACAATTTTTTGAATCTAGATCTGTACAATTAAAAGAAGAAGATCACGGACGAATGTTTCCTGTTTCAAATCGCGCTCAAGATGTTGTTGATGCACTAGTTGATTCCATTAAACAAAATGGTGTAGAAATACGCCAAGAAACTACAGTATCATCTATTGAAAGTGAAAATCAACAAATAACAGGCGTCACACTACAAGATGGTACATTTATCCCTTCAAAGACTGTCATCATCGCATCAGGCGGTTGCAGTGTACCACATACTGGATCGACAGGAGACGGATATAAATTTGCTGAGCATTTAGGTCATTCCATAACAGAACTATTCCCAACAGAAGTACCAATTAAATCTAGTGAACCATTCATTAAAAACAAAACACTACAAGGATTAAGTTTACAAAATGTTGGACTATCTGTACTCAAGAAAAATGGTAAACCTAGAATTACACATCAAATGGATATGTTGTTTACACATTTTGGCGTTTCAGGACCAGCAGCATTAAGATGTAGTCAATTTGTTTACAAAGAACAAAAATCTCAAAAGAAAACCGACATACAAATGTCTATAGATGCCTTTCCAGAAATTAAAGCACATGACTTAGAACAACAAATTGTAAAAAAATTAAAAGACGAACCAAATAAAGCAATTAAAAATGCACTAAAAGGACTTGTCCAAGAAAGATATTTACATTTTATCTTACAACAGTCAAGTATTGATTTAGATGTGACATACCATCATTTGTCCCAACAGGCCATTCGAACATTTGTAGAAAACCTTAAATCATTTACATTCACAGTAAATGGGACCCTTCCACTCGATAAAGCTTTCGTAACAGGTGGCGGTGTTAATATTAAAGAAATCGAACCTAATATTATGGCATCCAAAATATGTGCCGGGCTTTACTTTTCAGGTGAAGTACTAGATATCCATGGTTATACAGGTGGCTATAATATAACAAGCGCACTTGTCACAGGGTATGTAGCAGGCCATAACGCCGCACAATTTAATGATTAAAATTCTATAGTATGCATATAGTGTGAGGTGTGATTTATGGCACCCTCATTTACAAAACTACTTAGAATTGTTACTAACTCTAAACAATATTATACTCACACATATTTTAAGGCTGAGACATTTTAAAATGTCTCAGCCTTATCTATTTCTTCATTAAACTCTTTTGTTTTCTAAACCATCGTCGCCCCACTCATTCATGCCGCCTTCTACGTTTACTGCATCAATGTCGTGGTCATTTAAATAATCAACTACTCGAGCACTTCTAACGCCACCTGCACATACAATATAATATGTTTGGTCTTTAGAGAAATGATCTAATTCATTTGGAATTTCTCCCATTGGAATATGTTTAGCGCCAGGGATTACACCTAATGCTACTTCATGGTCTTCTCTCACATCAACTATATTAATTGGATCATTAGATGTAATTTTTTCTGCTAATTCTGTTACTGTAATTTCTTTCATCACTAGAACACTCCTAATTGATTAATTTGCTACGATATTAACTAACTTTTGTGGAACTGCAATCACTTTACGGACTGTTTTACCTTCAATCGCTTCTTTGATTTTTTCATTATCCATTGCTATTGCTTCCATTTCATCTTTCGATAAATCTTTAGAAATTTTAATTTTGTCTTTTAGTTTACCGTTAACTTGGATAACAATTTCTATTTCGTTATCTACTAGTAATGACTCATCAAATGTTGGCCATTCTTCATAAGATAAAGTATCGTTATGACCAAGTTTTTGCCATAATTCTTCAGAAATGTGTGGCGCAATTGGTGATAACATTTTAACAAAACCTTCAGCATATGCTTTATTGATTTGATCTTGTTTATAACAATCATTAATGAATACCATCATTTGACTGATTGCAGTATTGAAGTTTAGTGTATCGAAGTCTTCAGTTACTTTCTTAACTGTTTGGTTATACACTTTGTCTAGGTCTAGTGTTTCGTTGTCAACGACCTTATCCGTAATGTTCCCTTCTTCAGTAACAAATAAACGCCATACTCTATCTAAGAAACGACGTGAACCGTCTAGTCCATTTTCACTCCATGCAATTGCTGCATCTAAAGGACCCATGAACATTTCATATAGACGTAATGTGTCTGCACCATGAGAACGTACAATATCATCAGGGTTAACGACATTACCTTTTGATTTACTCATTTTTTCATTACCTTCACCAAGAATCATACCTTGGTTAAATAATTTTTGGAAAGGCTCTTTAGTTGGTACTACACCGATATCGTATAACACTTTATGCCAGAATCTTGAATATAATAGATGAAGCACGGCATGTTCTACACCACCAATATATAAATCTACTGGTAACCAGTGTTTAAGTTTTTCTGGATCAGCTAATTGTTCATTGTTATGTGGATCGATATATCTTAAGTAATACCAACAGCTTCCTGCCCATTGTGGCATCGTATTCGTTTCACGACGACCTTTCATACCTGTCTTAGGATCTACAACATTAATGAATTCATCGATATTAGCTAAAGGTGATTCTCCTGTACCTGATGGTTTAACTTGATCTGTTTCAGGAAGGATTAATGGAAGTTCTTCTTCAGGAACTGTTGTCATTGTACCATCTTCCCAATGAATAACTGGAATTGGTTCACCCCAATAACGTTGTCTACTAAATAACCAATCTCTTAATTTATAGCTTACTTTTTTATGACCGATACCTTTTTCTTCAAGTAATTCAATCGCTTTAGGTACCGCTTCTTCTTTCGTTAAGCCATTTAATACATCTGAATCAATCATTTTTCCATCTTCATCATATACTGTGATGATATCTAAATTGAATTTCTCAGCAAATTCAGCATCTCTTTCATCGTGTGCTGGAACTGCCATAACTGCACCTGTTCCATAACTAATTAACACATAATCGGCAACCCAAATCGGCATTTTTTTACCAGTGAATGGGTTAGTCGTAAATGCACCAGTGAATACACCACTTTTATCTTTTGCTAAATCTGTTCTTTCTAAGTCAGATTTACGTGATGCTGCTAATTTATATGCTTCAACTGCTTCTTTTTCATCTTCTGTCGTAATTAAATCTACTAAAGGATGTTCTGGAGAAAGTACAGCAAAAGTTGCGCCATAAATTGTATCTGGACGAGTAGTAAATACTTCAAATGATAAATCTGTATTATCAATATTGAATTTTAATTCGGCACCTTCAGATCTACCAATCCAGTTTCTTTGCATATCTTTAATAGATTCAGGCCAATCTAATTCATCTAAATCTTCTAATAAGCGATCCGCATATTCAGTAATTTTTAATACCCACTGTCTCATTGGTTTACGAACAACTGGATGTCCTCCACGTTCTGAAACACCATCAACAATTTCTTCATTAGATAATACTGTACCTAATGCTGGGCACCAGTTTACTGCTACTTCATCAACGTATGCCAATCCTTTATTATATAATTGAATGAAAATCCATTGCGTCCATTTATAGTAATCTGGGTCAGTTGTATTCACTTCTCTATCCCAGTCATATGAGAAACCTAGCTCTTGAATTTGTCTTTTAAAAGTCGCAATATTTTTAGCTGTGAATTCTTTAGGGTCATTCCCTGTATCGATAGCATATTGCTCAGCTGGTAAACCAAATGCATCCCAACCCATTGGGTGAAGTACATTGTAACCTTGCATTCTTTTATATCTTGAGACGATATCTGTAGCTGTATAACCTTCAGGATGTCCTACGTGTAAACCAGCGCCAGATGGATACGGAAACATATCTAAAGCGTAGAATTTCTTTTGTCCAAGATTATCGTTAGCTTTAAATGTTTTGTTAGCTGCCCAAAAATCTTGCCATTTCTTTTCAATTTGTTGATGATTATAATTCATTTGTTCGTTCCTCCTATAAAATAAAAAAAAGCCATCCCAACCATCATAACAGTTGGGACGACTTGAATAAATATGCCGCGGTACCACCCAGAATTCACAATTAAGTGCTCTTCATTTATATGGTTTAAGATTGCTTTTAATAAATAATAAATCGTTCATAAGTTCACTTAATGGATATCATCAGTTCACAGCACCACTGACTCTCTTAAGATTCGCATTAAAGCTACTTTACTTATATACATCCTAATATTATGCAATTTCAATATATTTTGCAAGTCTTATTTATTAATATCATGTATCTTGCTTTGAAATACCTCTATCATAAATGTATAAGAAGTAATAACCTATTAAAATAAGTAATATCATACTGTAAAACATCATTTTCATATCAAACATATCAACTATTACGCCACCTACAACTGGCCCGAATGCTTTCCCTACTGTTGAAGATGCGTTTACAATACCTTGATATGCACCCATTCTGCCTTTAGGTGCTAATTTATTTGCAATTGCAGGTACTGCTGGCCATACAAACATTTCTCCAAATGTTAAAATAACCATCCCTACTACAAACATTGTAAATTGCTCAGCAAAACTTGTAATTACATAGCTTAATATAAAAATCGTCAGCCCTATAAACATTTGTAATTTCAATTTCTCTTTAAATCTATTGATAAATGGCGCAATTAAAGGTTGTCCTGCTAATATCAATACACCATTTATTGTCCAAAGGAAACTATATTGTTTCAAGGAAATTCCAACTGACTGTGTATAAGTTGCAATTGTTGTTTGCCACTGAACATAACCGATCCAACATAAACTAAACATAACACATAGAAGTATAAGTGCAGTGAATTTACTTTTATCTTTAACTTGCATAGCACTCGTGATGCCTTCATCATTTTTCAAATGAATATCTAAATCTATGTTGTAATATTTTAACGCTATTATGATAAATACGACATATAGTAGTAAGTTCGCCATAAAAATATAATTAAAGCTAAAGTCCGCTACAAATCCACCTGCTGCAGCCCCAATAGAAACACCTATGTTTTGTGCAAGATAAATTGCATTAAATGTTGTACGTCCACCGTTTGGCCAACTTGCAGCAGCCATAGCATAAATAGCTGGCACAATCACGCCTCCACCGAAACCAAGTATCACAAGCCAAAATGGATACCATGGCCAATCATTTAAAAAGTTTAACCCGATTAAACTTAAAATATTTAAAATAGAGGCAAAAATAATAGAACGAAACCCACCAATTTTGTCGAATAAACTTCCGCCTAATAAATTCCCGATTACACTCCCGAATGCATTAATCATTAAAACGATACCAGCTGTACTTAAACTCTTACCTAATTCTTCATTCATATATATTGTATTAAGTGGCCATAAGAAACTCGATCCTGTAATATTAATCGCCATTCCTATGATGAGCATTTTAACAATTTTCGGCATTCTCAAGGATTTCGACCTCCTCTCAAATTTTGTCAATTTTAATAGTCTAAACCTTTTTCTGCAAAAGTTCAATATTATATGTTAAAATGCTTTAGATAAGTTTGTAGAACAGGATGTGAAATATAATGACAGAACAATTCCGTTATGCATTTGATAACAAGAGATATCATACATGGAATTATCATTTAAGAAATAAATTTGGTGAGAAGATTTTTAAAATAGCATTAGATGGTGGATTTGATTGTCCAAACCGTGACGGCACAGTAGCTCATGGGGGTTGTACATTTTGTTCAGCAGCCGGGAGCGGTGACTTTGCAGGTAATCGTGCAGAACCAATCCATGTACAATTTAAAGAAATTAAAGACAAAATGCATGAAAAATGGTCTGAAGGAAAATATATCGCTTATTTTCAAGCTTTTACAAATACGCATGCGCCAGTTGAAGTATTAAGAGAAAAATACGAAGCTGCTTTATCAGAAGAAAATGTAGTCGGACTATCAATTGCGACAAGACCAGATTGCCTACCAGATGATGTTGTAGAATACTTAGCAGAATTAAATGAAAGAACATATTTATGGGTAGAACTTGGTTTACAAACTGTACACCAAGAAACATCTGATTTAATTAACCGTGCTCATGATATGAAATGCTATTACGAAGGTATCGCTAAATTAAGAAAGCACAATATCAATATTTGTACGCATATCATTAACGGTTTACCTGGTGAAGATTACGATATGATGATGGAAACAGCGAAAGAAGTCGCACAAATGGATGTTCAAGGCATTAAAATTCATTTATTACACCTACTTAAAGGTACTCCAATGGTTAAACAATACGAAAAAGGTATGCTTGAATTCATGACTCAAGATAATTATACGCAACTCGTATGTGACCAATTAGAAATTTTACCAGAAGAAATGATCATTCATCGTATTACAGGTGATGGCCCTATCGATTTAATGGTTGGACCTATGTGGAGTGTAAATAAGTGGGAAGTCCTTAACGCTATAGACAATGAACTTAAAGAACGTGGCACAATGCAAGGCTCTAAATTCAAGAAAGCAGAACAAGTTCAAAAATGATTGTTCAAGGAATTTTACCATTCGCAAGAGATTTAATAGCAACACATATAACGGATAAAAGTATCGTAGTTGATGCGACATGCGGCAACGGCAACGATACACTTTTCCTTGCTAATCAAGTTCCGAATGGAGAAGTATATGCGTTCGATATACAAGAAGAAGCCATTAAAAATACTAAAATCAAAACAGAAGCATTTAGTAATATCCATTATTATCAAACAGGTCATGAAAATGCAGCACCTATAATAAACGAACGTCATAAGCAAATAGACGCATCAATATTTAATTTAGGTTATTTACCAAAAGGCGATAAACATATTACAACGAATGCACCGACAACAATTAAAGCAATTGAAAGTCTATTCGAAATGACAAGTAAAAATGGCATCATCGTATTAGTCGTATATCCAGGACACCCAGAAGGACAGATAGAATCTAACGAAGTCATCAATTACGTAAGTTCAATAGATCAACAATCAGCACACGTACTCCACTATCAATTTATAAACCAAAAAAACAATCCACCATATATATTAGCAATAGAAAAAAGATAAAAATGAGTATTATGAATAAAATGAGTAAACGCAAACCTTGGGTTAGGTTTGCGTTTTTCGTTATATGTGCACTTTGAATTTTATGGATATATTGGTGGTTGAGCCACGACTTGGCCTATCTCTTGGCTTTATTCGGTACTTAAGCTAAGACTTACACGATCTCTTGGCTTTACTCGATACTTAAGCCAAGACTCGTGTGTTTATCCCACATTTAACTCACATCTTTTTCCACCCTTAAACTGCTCACTCATTTTTTAACCTTATTCTTTCTTAATTCCTGCAGCCAAAACCTATATACCTCCCCAAAATTCTTCAAAAATGACAAAACGCAAACCTGCTCATCAGGTTTGCGTTTTTATATATTACATGTATTAACGATTGACTCAAATTGTTTTTCAAAATGTTCTTTTCTATTCTTGATTTCTTCACAAGCGAAATCGATTATTGCATCTTTCTTATCTTCAAAGTCTTTATTCACTTCAACGATTACTGTTCTTTCATCATTCTCTGGGCGTACTTTCTTAATCCACCCTTTTTTCACAAGGTTATTGTATAATCTTGTTCGTTTGTATGGCTTAATATCTATATAACCATCCAACTCTTTCAAACTCATTGATCCATTATTCCATAACATGACTAATGTAAGAAACTCTTCTTTTTCTATATCAAACTTTTCTTCGATTTTATAAAAAATAATATTTATATTTTTTTGAATATCATCTAATAGAATTAAGTCACTTACGTTATTTACTTTCTCTGTCATAAACTCGCCTCCAACGTTCTCTATATGTGTTATATACCCGATATAGTAACGTCTAAGCTTATTTGTATGATATTTTACAAATTATTCTGTTTCATCATCTATTAATAATCCTACATAGTGAATGCGATTATTCATAAATGAAATGATATATTTCATAACATTCTCGCGTTCTGGTTCATTATGTACTTCATGGTTAAGTCCATGCCAAGCTTTAAAATATAATTCGTTTGTATTGATTGTTTTACCGATTTGTCGGATTGATTCTGTATCAACTATTTTATCTTCTGTACCTAGCATAAGTAATGTAGGAATTGGAGATATGTGGTGAATATTTTCCATTGTTGCTTTCATCGTTTCTAAAATGGTCTTATACCAGTGGTAACTCACTTTATTTAGCATTAAAGCATCTTTATTCGTATCATCTATTACTTCTTTATTTCTTGTTAAGCTTTCTACTTTAATACCTGTATCAAATTTAGCATCTTTCGCAACTGTACCGAAACTTGAAGCTAAGAAATTACGTCTTGTTGAAATATTTTGTTGAAAAGCTACTAACGGTGAAATCAATAGTACGCCTTCTACTTTTAAATCTACTTTTTCTAATAAATTAAGAAGAATAAGTCCACCGAGACCAACACCTAATGTAAATACTGGTAAGTGATATTCTTCTGCAATAGATATCCATTCAAGTACTTGCTCATGGTATTCTTCAAATTTATCAACATGTCCTCTATGTACTCGGGAAGTTTGTCCTTGCCCTTTTAAGTCACCCATAATAACGTGGTAACCTTCTCGTCGTAGCTTAGTGATTACGTATGCGTATCTACCTGTATGTTCTAGCATATTATGTACAATTACTACAATTCCTTTAGCTTCTTTCTCAGTTTCCCATTTCCACATAATATATTACTCCTTTTACCTAAATAGCTACTTTTTTGTTAAACTTAGTATAACAAAATTTTTCAAAAGAATGGAGAATCTTGAATGATTAAATCTTTTAAAGGTCAAAAACCACAAATTGATCAAAGCTGTTATATTGCTGAAAATGCAACTTTAACTGGTGATATTACGATAGGTCCTAAAAGCTCAGTATGGTTTAACTCAGTTATTAGAGGAGATGTTGCCCCTACAATTATTGGTGAAGGTGTTAATATCCAAGATTTATGTTGTTTACACCAAAGCCCTAACCAACCACTTATAATAGAAGATTTTGTAACAATTGGTCATAAAGTGACATTACATTCTAGTATTATTCGTAAACATGCGTTAATCGGAATGGATTCAACTATTCTTGATGGTGCAGAAATTGGAGAATATGCATTTATCGGTGCTGGGTCACTCGTTCCACCAGGTAAGAAGATCCCGCCACATACGTTAGCGTTTGGTCGTCCTGCAAAAGTAATTAGAGAACTAACAGAAGATGACTATAATGAATTAAAAAGAATCAATGCATCATATATTGAAAAAGCTGAGATTTATAAAGCAGATCAATAAATAATTAAAAGGATTGAGACACGATGTCCCAATCCTTTTTTTACGCTATTTTAAATTTGCTATGCATAAACGGTAATTTTACAACGATATAAGCGATAATTATTTCATAAAACATTGAGAAGAACTTCTCAAAGAAGAAGACAACATTCTGAACTAATATTGTACCTATACCTGCCCCACTAAAGTGGTAGTTAACGAGTAAGAAATTATCAATAATATTTAAAGCAATGATTGTTATAAAAACTGTCCATGACTTTTTAGTAATCATCGCCACTAAAATTGCTATAATACCAATCACAATCGGTTCAAAAATAAACAATTGTACGAAACTATCTAAAGGTTTCCCAAACATATAAAATGCCATATCCCTAAACATCCCGATTTCTCCTTTACAGTCATTTCTAATACATTAATTGTATCACGATAAACGAGCTATAATTATTAAGATATTTTAAAGATTCATCGCTTTCCTTAACATAAAATTAACATTAATAGCCATTAAATCTTTACATTGAATTAGCAATCAATTCATATTGTCGTGTTAATTTAAAGATGTAACATAAGACGCCTTTAAAGGAGCATGATAAAATGCATTTCTTTAAAAAAATAATTATTTCTTTGTTTATATTCACATTTCTACCACATGCAATTAGCATAGCAGCAGAACCCATTTCACCAAACTATGAGCAAGTCAATTCATCATCAACCCCCTAAACCATAATAAGCAATATTAAAAAAATTAAATAATAATGAATTAACAAAGAAACTGAACTTCCCAATCAGTTTCTTTATCACAATATAAATTCCTTTTTTATCCATTTATGTATATAATAGTATTAATTACATCTTAGAAAAGTATTATTGGAGGGATTTATTATGGTGCATTACTACAAACTATTTTGGTTAAATGCTTTTAATATTCACGGTCGATCTAGACGTAAAGAATTTTGGTATCCAATACTTGCTACAATCATTATCACTATGCTAGGTAATCTATTAATTACAGTACTACCCATCCCTGAACTGATTACAGTTATTGTTTCTAGCATATTTAATATCGCAACATTTGTTGCTGCTATTTCAGTAACAAGTAGAAGATTCCATGATTTAAATATGACAATGACATTTCCAACTATAACTTATGCACTTACTTTCACTTTAAATATTTTGTATAGTTTATTCAATAGTTACGTTACAAGTACAATTGTGATTGTAATATATGCTGTTTTAATGATTATCTGTTTCTTTTTGAATCTAGCAATACTAATTATGGCGTGTGGTGACGGACATAAAGAACCAAACAAATATGGAGAAAGTCCTAAATACGCTTAAGATTTAATTGTTCAATGGCATTATACAAATCTAATTAAACTACATTAATATACGTGTATACAATTTCTAATTTCGGTCAAAATATTGTCAATATTATGGAACGCCTTACGGGGGCGTTCTTTTTCGTGTCAGAATTCATAATTAGTATAATTTTACATTATATTAAAAATGTAAACGCTTAACTAAATTTGTATTTCCATGATAAAATAAATTAAATGAACATATATATTTAAGGAGGACTTGCTATGCCTGTCGTAAAAGATTTTTTTATTGCATTATCTAACAACAAATTCATGAATGAATCAGCTAAGAAAATGGGTCCTGCACTAGGTGCAAACAAGGTCGTAGCGGGCGTTGATATTGATTCAACAATCGATACAGTTGAAAGATTAAATATGAAGGGAATTTCATGTACGTTAGATAATTTAGGGGAATTCGTAACATCACGTCAAGAAGCTTTAGAAGCTCAACAAAATATTGTTGAAATTATGCGAAGAAACTACAATGCTAATATTGATGCGCATGTATCTATTAAACTTACACAATTAGGTCTTAATATAGATAGAGAGTTTGCTTATCAAAATACGAGAGAAATTTTGTTAAAAGCTCATGAATACGGAAATACATTTGTAAACATCGATGCTGAAAAATATGAAGATTTAGTAGGAACTACGGAAATAGTAGATAAACTTAAAGGGGAATTCAAAAACGTAGGAACAGTAATTCAAGCATACTTATTTGATGCTATGAATATTATGGATAAATACGATGATGTACGTTTACGATTAGTAAAAGGTGCATATAAAGAAGCACCACATATTGCTTTTCAAACTAAAGAAGAAATTGACAAAAATTATATAGCATTGATTGAAAAAAGATTATTAACTGCTAAAGCATTTACTTCAATTGCAACACACGATCATAATGTAATTAATCATGTTAAACAATTTGTTAAAGATTATAACATCTCAAGAGATTCATTTGAATTCCAAATGTTATATGGTTTTAGAACAGATTATGCATATCAAATTGCTAACGAAGGCTATAACTTCTGTATGTACGTACCATTTGGGGAAGATTGGTTCGGTTACTTTATGAGAAGATTAGCAGAAAGACCTCAAAATATTAATTTAATGTTATTAGATATCTTTAGTGAAAAGAATAAAGGTAAAATCGCTATCGGAGCTAGTGTATTAGCTGGCTTGACCCTATTGGGTATTGGCGGCATTGCTAAAGGTAAGAAAAAATAATACTTAAGAAGCCAGGACACTTGTCCTGGCTTCATTGTTTTTATATTTGTGATTCGATATTTTTAAGTAAGTTTGCCATTTCAATTGCAGCTAAGGCAGCATCTCCACCTTTATTACCTGCTTTTGTTCCTGCTCTTTCAATCGCTTGTTCAATTGTTTCTGTCGTTACGATTCCAAATATTACAGGTACTTCCGTTTCATCATTTACTTTAGAAATACCTTTCGCAACTTCATTACATACATAATCATAATGTGTAGTCGCCCCTCTAATGACACAGCCTAATGTTACAACTGCATCGTATTTACCTGACTTCGCTAACTTTTTAGCTACTAAAGGAATTTCATACGCTCCAGGTACATATGCGACATGAACATTTTCTTCATCCACATTATGTCTGATTAAAGTATCTTTAGCACCATCTAATAAACGACCTGTTATAAAATCATTAAATCTACTCACGACGATTGCTACTTTTAATTGTGATCCATTCATTTTACCTTCAAATTTCATTTTAAAAACTCCATTCTATTTTATATTAAATGACCCATTTCATGCTTTTTAGTATTGATATATGATGCGTTTGTTTCGTTCGGTTCAATGACAACTGGAACTCTATTAGAAACATGTATACCTAAATATTGTAATTGATTAAATTTATCTGGATTATTACTGATGAGTTGAATTTCTTCTATATTAAAGTATTTCAAAATCTGACTCGCTTCAGTATAATCTCTTAAATCCGCTTCAAAGCCTAAAGCTTCATTAGCAGTAATCGTGTCATAACCTTGTTCAATAAGTTCATACGCTTTAAGTTTATTGATCAGACCTATTCCTCTACCTTCTTGAGGTAAGTATAAAATCATGCCACCATGTTCTTGAATGTATTTCATTGAATATTCAAGCTGTTCTCCACAATCGCATCTTGCACTATGGAAAATATCACCTGTCACACATTCAGAATGAATACGTACATTCATACCATTTTTGATTTCTCCTGAACTAATGACAATATATTCTTTAATATCTAATTGAGATGTAAAGCCGTACATATCGAATTCACCGTATGAAGTTGGTAATTTAACTTTAGATTCAAGATGAATAATTTTATCATGTCGTTTTCTATACTTTACAAGTTCATCAATCGTTATCATTAACAAACCATGTTTACGTTTAAATTGATATAAATCATCTCTACGAGCCATCGTGCCATCATCATTCATAATTTCACAAATAGCACCAGCTGGTTTCGCTCCAGAAAGTTTCGCTAAATCAACACAAGCTTCTGTATGACCTATTCTTTCAAGAACACCATTGTCTTTAGCTATTAATGGAAATACGTGACCTGGTTGAACAAATGCTGTTGGTGACGTTTCATTTATTAATGCTTTAATCGTATCTGCTCTTTCAAAAGCACTAATCCCTGTCGTACTCGATGCATGATCAATACTTACAGTAAATGCAGTCTTATATTTATCACCCGTTTCAGCCATCAATTTCAAACCAAATTTTTGGGCAATTTCACTGCTAATCGGTGCACAGATTAAACCTCTCGCATGTGAAGCCATAAAATTAATCGTTTCAGCTGTTAAATACTCAGATATAGCGACGAGGTCACCTTCATTTTCTCTATCTTCATCATCTACTACAATAATCGGTTTACCACTTTTAAGTTCTTGTATGGCATCTTCTACGTTATCAAACATGTTATAGCCTCCTAAAATCCTAGATTAAGTAATTTCTCTTCGGATAAATTTGAATGATTTTGTCCTGTTGCTTTCTGCACATATTTAAATAACAAATCCGTTTCAATATGTACGCTGTCGCCTTGTTTTTTATTAACAAAGATTGTACGATCTCTCGTTTCAGGGATTAAATGAATTTCAAATTTTTGAGGATATAATTTGAAAATTGTCAAACTAACACCATCAACTGTGATAGATCCTTTATCAATCATTTGATTTAATAAATGCGCTTCTGTAGATATTTCAATAATCCATTCATCTTGTCTCTTTGAAATATGTTTAATAATGCCTTGACCATCTACATGTCCACTTACAAAATGACCGCCAAATCTTCCATTCGCTAACATTGCTCTTTCAAGATTGACTTTGTCATTCATTTTCAAATGTTCTAAATAAGTTACTGAGATTGTTCCAGTAATCACTTCCACTTTAAAAGTAGAACTTGTTTTCTCAGTAACGGTCAAACAAACACCATTAACAGCAACGGAATCACCTAGTGATAAATCATCCATTATTTCAGTGGCTTCAATTGTTAATGTTTTAACGCCTTGGTTTGTGCTTGTATTCTTGATTACACCAACTGTTTCAATGAGTCCTGTGAACATCTTGTCACTTCTTTCTTAATGTTATTTTAAGATCTCCACCAATGATTTCTGTTGATATAATTTGAAATAATTTACTATTGGATAAAGGAACGACATCATGCGTTTGATAATATTGATATTTTCCTTGACCACCAATCATCTTCGGGGCTTGATAAATAATTAATTGATCTACTAAGTCTTGTTCTATAAACTGACTTACAAGTTTAGGACCTGCTTCAACCATCACTTGAGCATATCCTTCTTCATATAAATCTTTCATAATCGTTTTTAAATTTGATAATTCACTGTTCTTAACTTTGATATGTTGATTCTCATACGTGTGAAATGATTCCGAACTCGTTACAACAACGACAGGATTATCTTCATCTTTGAATATCTCATATTCACCTTCAAAGCTTGATTGCTCTGTTAATACAATTCTAGTTGGATTACTTAACTCAGGATTACGAGAAGTTAATAATGGATTATCTTCACGAACTGTCATCCCACCTGTAATAATTGCATCATGTTGTGAGCGCAATTTTAATACATCTTGTTTAACTTCTTTAGATGTAATCCATTTACTTTCTTTGTAATCTGTCGCAACTTTACCATCTAGACTCGCAGAAATTTTCAAAGTAATAAAAGGTAATTTCGTTTGTTGTTGATGAAAAAATGCCTCATATAAGTCTTCAGCTCTTTTTGAAGGCTCATGTTTTACATCAATTCCAGCTTCGTACAACATTTCATGACCACTATTTTTAAGAGAACCATCTTTGACTGCATATACAACTGATTGAATACCATTGTCGATAATTGCTTGCGCACAAGGTGGTGTTAAACCATAATGTGAACAAGGTTCTAAAGAAACATATATTGTTGCACCTTGAGCTTCTTCACCTGCCATTTTTAAAGCTTGTATTTCAGCATGTGCTTCACCCTTTTTTAAATGCGCTCCAAAACCTATAATTTTATGATTTTTAACAATAACAGCACCAACAGAAGGATTCGTACCCGTCTGCCCTTGTACCCGTTCAGCTAAATCAATTGCAAAATCTAAATATTGATTCATTTCATTACCTCCTAAAAATAAAAACCACCGAAAATCACTTTTCGGTGGTTGGGAGTAAAAATGTATCACGAAATAAGCCTTTTATGAAAAAGACTTTAACATTTTAAGTATAACGAAATAAGCGTATAGCATACGCTGTCGTCTATTCTTTCTCCCATCCAGACTATACTGTCGGCTTCAGAATGTTACTGAATCAGCCATAAATGAAAAATCACTTATGGGTCGCGGGCTATTATACCGCCGGTTGGGAATTTCACCCTGCCCCGAAAGAATATATTATTAAATTATATATCAGTAATCACTGATGACATCATTCTATACCATTTCACTAAGAATTACAAATGAAGAAGATAAATTTATTTAGCTGGTGTTTGTCTAATGGTTTAAAAAACTTGTAACGGCGGGCTTTGTGAACATTTCTGACCAAACTTGTTCATAACTGGGGCGTTAGTTACTAAAATCGGCTGAATTGTAACTATAGACCCCCTTATTTACAAAACTCCTCTAAATTGTTACTATGGACGGCCTTAATTACAAAACTACTCAGAAGTGTTAATACTGGTATTCTTATTTGCACTTTGTACCAGAACTGCTAATAACGGCATCACTATTTGCACTTTGTACCAAAACTGCTAATAACGACATCACTATTTGCACTTTCAACCAAAACTGCTTATAACGCCCCATCACCCGTACATAAAAAGAAGCTTGAGACATCAAACATTGCCTCAAGCTTACATTTCAATTTCCCTTATTCTATTTCTTTTTAGATTTCGCCTTTTTAACTTTTTTCTTTCTTCTAATTCAACATATAAGTCATTGACTGCTCTTACGGATTGATCGACTAATAGTGAAACGCCATTTACATCAAAATTAACACCACTTGTTAATTGTCCAATCACTTTTAAATTAGGCATTGTACCGAATTTAGGACTAATGACTTCATTTGAATATGGCATGACTAGAATACCTCCAAATGGATGAGCAGCTATAATTTGTTTGTTCTCTAAACCTTTAATAAAATGCTCTTCTTCTGTCAGTTCTGATAAATGTTTTTTAGGACCAGTTGCATTTATGACATAATGATAACTTAATTCTTCTTGTTCACCTTCGTATTTAATTCTAAATTTACCGTAATATTTTCGTACATTTTCTAATCCTTCTTTAACGACAATGTCTCCATTTTCAATCCATTCGATTAACTGCTTTGCTGATGATTGAGGCATTGGATTCGCATTACGTTTAAAGTGATGTCCATACTTTTCTAAAAATGTCGTCTTATCATCGAGTGTCATGGCATTCCAAACAGGAATCATATGATGTTTTACTTCTTCTACAAATGATTGAAAATGCCCTACTTCATCTTCATGTCTTAAATCATATTTCATATTCGCTACATTATCTTTTTTAAATCGATAAAGCATTTTTTTCAAGTTAATATTTTGATATTCACATTCTTTCGCAAAGAGGTTTTCTATTTCTTTTAATGGTGCAATACCTTTATGCGTCTTTTTTAATTTTTCTATTGCATCTTTCGTAATATACTTCAAATTGATTTCATGTTTAATACCTCTAACTGTCGGAAATTGAGCATGTCTTGATGCTACAGTTATTGGCAGTTGTTTATGATTTTCCATTACAAATCTAATGACATCTATTGAACTAAGTCCCGTTCCAATTATCGCAATATCGTCATTTTCTTTTACATCACGCAATGCTTTAATTGTTGGATATGGTGATTCAATATAGCCTTTTAATCCAGATAAATTGTACGGATCTTTATAAGGTAAAGTTCCAATAGTTAAAAAGACATAGTCATACTTTTGGCATACCGCTTCATCATCTTCTATATAACAGACATCTATTTTATATTGACCTCTTTCATCTTTAATTTCTTCGACATAGCAACTATCAACTTTATGCTTATGTACGAATATATTATCGTGTTTATTTAACAAGTCATTTAAAATAGATTTCATATAATGACCGAATACTAATCTTGGTAAATATTTAGCTTTACCATAGTCAAAATCATCATTTTTCTTATACCATTTTTTAAAATCTTTCGTATCATCTGGACTTAAAGACATTTGATTAGCTGGTAAGTTAATGAGTAAACGATCACTATCATTTTGAAATGGCTTGCCCATACCCATATCTTCGACACTATCAAATATATCGACCGTTATTTTTTTGAATTTTTTATGCTTTGCTAATTGATTTAACGTGCTGACACCAGCAGTTCCCATTCCTATTATAGCTACTTTCAAATTATACCCCTCCAAATCTCTCAATGCATAATATGCAAAAAACATTCAATATTATAAATCTATTATACATGTGGAAAACATAACATGTCTTTATATATAACATTAGTCTCATTCACACTTTTTGTATTTATTCCTTTTTTTAAATAACAATAAACATAAATTACACGATTTGGGCGATTTTCATAATTATGCAACTATTGTGTTATAATAATAAACGTCATTATTATAAATTTCAAAAAAAGGAGAAGTGTTATGTTATCAATCCAAGACTTAACTAAAGTTTATCGTGGCGGTAAAAAAGCCGTTAATAGCATCAATATGGAAATTGAATCTGGTGAATTCATAGCTTTTATCGGTACGAGTGGTAGCGGGAAGACAACTGCTTTAAGAATGATTAACCGCATGATTGAGCCAACTAGCGGGACAATTACGCTTGACGGGAAAGATTTAAGCAAGATGAATCCAGTTAATTTAAGAAGAAATATAGGTTATGTCATTCAACAAATTGGTTTAATGCCACATATGACAATACGTGAAAATATCGTATTAGTACCTAAATTACTTAAATGGACTAAAGAAGAAAAAGAGAAAAAAGCTAAAGAACTCATTAAATTAGTAGACTTACCAGAATCATATTTAGATTTATATCCATCTCAATTATCTGGTGGACAACAACAACGTATTGGTGTTGTAAGAGCACTTGCTGCAGATCAAGATATCATTTTAATGGATGAACCATTTGGTGCGTTAGACCCTATTACGAGAGATACATTGCAAGACCTTGTAAAAACTCTACAACAAAAACTTGGTAAAACCATTATATTTGTAACGCACGATATGGATGAAGCGATTAAATTGGCAGATAGAATTTGTATTATGTCTCAAGGTGAAATCATTCAATTTGATACACCTAATAATATCTTAAAAAATCCAGCTAATGATTTCGTACGCGAGTTTATCGGTCAAAACAGACTTATACAAGATAGACCTAACATACGTGTTGTTGATGATGCAATGAAAGATCCAATTGCCATCACTTCTGAGAAGACTATTGACGAAGCCGTTTCAATTATGAGAGAGCGACGCGTAGATACGCTATTTATTACAAATGTAAAAGGGAAACTTGTTGGATATATTGATATTGAAGATTTAAACGAAGGATATCGTAAAAAATCAGACATTATCGATATTATGCATCGAGATATTTATACAGTTAAGACAGGTACGATGCTTCAAGACTCTGTTCGTACAATATTAAAACGAAATGTGCGATTAATTCCTGTGGTTGATGAACAATATTACATAAAAGGTGTTATAACAAGAGCAAGCTTAGTAGATATTGTTTACGATTCTATATGGGGACAAACTGAGGAAACAGAAGCAAGTGAAAAAAGTGATATAAAATAAGGAGTGAAAAATAGTGATTGAATTCTTACAAGTTAACGGAAACGAACTACTTCAGAAGACACTGGAACACTTCTATATTTCATTATTAGCTTTACTTTTAGCAATGATCGTAGCGATACCACTTGGCATTTTATTAACACGAACTAAAAAGTTAGCCAAAGTCGTATTATCTATTGCAAGTGTTCTACAAACCGTTCCGTCATTAGCAGTATTAGCACTTATGATTCCTTTCTTAGGTGTTGGTAAATTGCCTGCCATTTTAGCATTATTTATTTATATCTTATTACCGATTTTAAACAACACATATATCGGCATCAATAATGTTGATAAAAATGTTAAAGCAGCCGGACTAAGTATGGGTATGACAAAATTCCAAGAGATGTTCATGATTGAATTACCACTTGCTATATCAGTTATTATGAGTGGCGTACGCTTATCAAGTGTATATGCAATCAGTTGGGCAACATTAGCAAGTTTCATTGGTGCTGGTGGTTTAGGTGACTTTATCTTTAATGGTTTGAACTTATACCAACCTGATTTAATTATTGGCGGTGCCATAAGTGTTACATTAATCGCGCTTATTATGGACTTTGTACTTTCTAAAGTTGAACTATGGGTTACACCTAAAGGGTTAAAAGTTTCAAGATAAGGAGGAAATATAAACATGAATAGATATTTTAAACTGTTATTGCCTATCATGGCTTTATCTGTCATTTTATCTGGATGTTCATTACCTTTTCTTGGCGCTTCAGGTGATGAAAACTCAATAAAAATAGGTATGCAAAATACAAGTGAATCACAAATTATGGGACATATTGATAAATTGATGATAGAACATGAAGCTAAAAAAGATAACGTAAAAGAAAACAACATACAGCTTATCAATAATTTAGGATCATCAACTGTTACATTTAATGCACAAAATAGTGGTGATGTTAACATTTCAAGTGCTAGATATACGGGAACTGATTTAACGGGTGCTTTAGGTAAAGACCCTATCACTGATCCTAAAAAAGCTTTAAAAGTAGTGAGAGATGCATTCGATAAAGATTATGACCAAAAATGGTATGGTTCATATGGTTTTGAAAACACTTATGCCATGATGGTTACGAAAGAAACAGCGAAGAAATACAATCTTAAAAAAGTTTCAGATATGAAAAAAGTAGCAAACAGATTAGAGGCTGGCGTTGACTCATCTTGGATGAAACGTCCTGGTGATGGATACCCAGCATTTAAAGAAAAATACGGTTTCGATTTTAAACGTACACGTCCAATGCAAATTGGCCTTGTATATGATGCGTTAAACACAGGGAAAATGGACGTTGTATTAGGTTATACAACAGATGGAAGAATTGCGAGCTATGATTTAGTTGTACTTGAAGATGACTTGAACTTCTTCCCTCCATATGATGCAAGTCCATTAGTTACAAAATCTTTAATTAAAGAAAAACCTTATGTTGATCGTGCAATGAATAAATTAAGAGGAAAAATCTCAACAGAACAAATGCAAAAATTAAACTACGAAGCAGATAACAACCTTAAAGAACCTGCTGTAGTAGCTGAAGAATTCCTTAAAAAGCACAATTATTTTGACGATGAAAAGGATGGTGAGTAATAGTGGTTGATAATCATGTATGGTCACAATTAGTCGATTATTATGCAACAAATGGTGGATATATATTTCAACTTTTTCTAACTCATTTACTTATTTCTGTTTATGGTGTGTTATTTGCGGTTATAATAGGTATACCAGTAGGCATTTTCATTGCTAGATATTCTAAATTATCTGGCTTTGTCATTTCACTAGCTAATATTATTCAAACGGTTCCAGCACTTGCCCTACTTGCTATATTAATGCTTGTGATGGGACTTGGTTCAAACACTGTTGTTATGACAGTATTCTTATACGCTTTATTACCGATTATCAAAAATACGTATACCGGAATTAATAACGTAAATTCTAGTATTAAAGATGCTGGTAAAGGTATGGGTATGACATCACGTCAAATCTTAACGATGGTTGAACTTCCCCTTTCTTTATCTGTAATGATTGGTGGTATAAGAATCGCGTTCGTTATTGCAATTGGTGTTACTGCAATCGGATCATTTATTGGATCATCTACACTTGGTGATATCATTATTAGAGGTACAAACGCTACTGATGGTACATCATTAATCTTAGCCGGTGCAATCCCTACCGCTTTATTAGCAGTATTAAGTGATTTATTTTTAGGATATATTGAAAAGAAATTAGACCCAACAAAGAGAAAGCAAAAAGGTCCACAACCTCAAACACTTTCGGAGTGATATTAAATGAAATTTATATTTAAAGTAATTGTAGCAACTATTGTTATTTTAATACTTTCACCTAAGAAAAAACTCAAATAATTTACATTCATAACTTATGTAATTATATAATTTTTTGCTATTATGAATTGCATAGTGTTAGTATAGTTAAAACAAAGGAGGAAGTAATATGAAATATAGAATACTTGGAAGTTTATTTTTATCATCAACACTTGTTTTAGCAGCATGCGGGAATGGCTCAGATAGTTCAGATTCTGATACAAAATCAGAAAAGAAAGATGATACTAAAAGTTCTAGCCAAGTCGTAAAAGACTTACAAAGTAGTGCGAAAGATGTTAAAAGTTATCATACTGATAACAAAATCGAAGTTTCTGCTGAAGGCGAAGATAGTCAAACTGTAGAAGTTGGCATGGATGTTGATGAAAAAGAAACAGCTAAATTAGATATGGACCAAGCTGGTCAGAAAATGTCAATTTATGTACAAGGCGATAAAATGATTGCTAAAGTAGATGATCAATGGGTAGACTTATCTTCTCAAGTAGAAAATATGAATATCGATAGTTCTCTAGACCAATTAAATTATGAAAAATACGCAAAAACTTTAAGTGCTTTTAAAGATGCGAAATCTAAAAAAGTTGACGATGGATATGAACTTACATATGACATCAAAAACAAAGAAGATTTCACTAAGTTAGCTAACGCCTCAGGTAACAAAGATCAACTAGAACAATTTGAATCACAAGTTGATAAAGTAAAAGGTAATGCCGTATTGAAAGTAAATAAAGATAATCATATTGATTCATACAAATTAAATGCTAAATTAACTAAAGATGACGAAACTGCTGATATGAAGACAAACGTCACTTATAATAAGTTAAACAAAATTGATGAAATTAAGATTCCAGATGAAGCAAAAGACGCTAAAAAAATAGAAGACTTGCAAGGCGGATCATCTAGCTCATCAAGCAGTAGTTCATCAAACAGTTCAGATAAAGCATCATAAATAGTAAAGACTCGAGGTTAATGCCTCGAGTCTTTTTTGATTTGGACGGGTGCATTGTGAACACTTCTGGTCGAACTTGTTTATAACGGGTGCGTTGTGAACACTTCTCGCCAAACTTGCTCATAACAGGTGCGTTGTGAACACTTCTCGCCAAACTTGTTCATAACGCGTTTGTTAGTTACAAAACTTAGACGAATTGTTAATAAGGACCGTCTTAGTTACAAAACTCGGCCGAAGTGTTAATATGGACCGACTTAGTTACAAAAATCAGCCAAACTGTTACTATGGACCGCCTTAATTACAAAACTCGCCTGAAGTGTTACTATGGACCGCCTTAATTACAAAACTCGCCTGAAGTGTTACTATGGACGCCCTTAATTACAAAACTCCTGAGATTTGTAACTAAGGAACACAGTATTTGCACTTCTCACCAAAACTGCTAATAACGACACCAGTATTTGCACTTCTTGCCAAAACTGCTTATAACAGCAGTCCATTATGACAATTTCAATACTCCACTCACACAGAAAAGACTCGAAACATTTGTCTCGAGTCTTCTTTATTACTATTTTTCTTCTTGTTTATCTAATTTTTCATCTAATGCTTTGATTGAAAGTGACTTATCTGTATCTTGGTACTTATATACGATATAGTACTTTCCTTCTGTTTTAAGTTCGTTATAGAAATCTGCTATTATACGTGCATTACTTTGTGCCCATTTGATATCTGTTGCGTATTGATGTACGCCAGGTTTCTCTGGGTTCCATCTCATACTATATAAGGTATTTTGTTCTGGGTTTGATAAATAATGATCATGTATAAATTTCGCGCCACCTGATATGGCTTTTTGAGGTGTATCCCAGCCTCTTTTTTTAGCGTAATTTGCGCCTGTTCCGATAGGATCACTGTCTAATGCGCCGACACCATAAAAGTTATAATACTTTTTACCATCAGATTCTTCTTTAGATTTCGTTACTTTCCCTTTGTCGGTTAACATGACACCATTTGCTAATTCACTTTTGTTATTACCTGTTTCTAATATGGCGTGAGATATTAAATACACTTCATTAACATGCTCTTTCTTAGCAGCATTTAAAAATTCTGTTGTATAATCTTCAAGTACTTCTTGTTTTCTTAACATATGATGAATTCGTTTTTCTTCAATTCCTTGATACTCTGATAAGTTCAAGAATTGATATACTTGTTTTTTATCATTTAAGATTTTTTCTACATCCATCACTTCATATATTTCGCTTCGTGTTGCATTTTTCCAATTGCCTGACTCTGTTGCTACTTGCATTTTCGTATCATTTTTATATTGTTTATTTACCGCTTTACTTAAAGTTAATGGAACTTCTACATTATCTTCTTGTTTATCTACTTCATAAAATTTCAAATGATCTGAAATCAAATAATAAAACAGGCCAACAATAACTAACAAGACTATTGATAATATGACTAAATTTTTAATGGTTTCTAGCCTGGCATTCTTCATCGTTTCACCTCTGTGTTTGTAAACCACCATCAATCATAATTTATTACCTAATTTTTACAATTGCATTAAAGTTTACTCTTTATATTCTATAGGATAAGGGCTTATTATTCAAAAATAAGAATGTTACGTTTTAATTACTATTATATTTCAACAAAAAAAGCAAACATGCTTTGAAAGTATGTTTGCTTATTTATAAGTTGAATAATTCATAAATATAAATGACATTGCCGCTGATCTATTCTTATAGTTATAGTGGCTTAAATTGATTGTACCCTCTTCTTCGCCATTTCTATAATTCATAAATCTGTTTACGTTGTTAATCATTACAAAATCTGCGTTATCTCTTATCGTATTCAAGTCATTATTTCTTGCAAAAAAGTGTTCTAAATTTAGATGTTCGTAATCCATATGATGAGCCTCCTAATCTTTGCCCCAATAAAACATATGTCCATATATATAACCAAATATACACGTTTGAAGCGAAAATGTAAATCATTTCAATCTATGTTTTTATAAGATATTTTCGAGAAAAAGTCTTTATTTTTTCAAAATAATCTCATAAATTATGTTCTATTTTAAAGTTTGTCCGTTTTTTTAATATTTAACTGATTTTTAAAGTGTTTCTATATTATTTACAATGCGTTTATCCGGAAATAAACGTGTGCATGCTCACCAAAGAGGACAACATGAAACAACACAAATTTGAACATTATTATAAGCAATATAAAAATATGATTCATTATTTACTGCATCGATATCATATCCAATACGGTTACGAAGATTATTATCAACTGTTATTAATTAAACTATGGACTGAAATTGAGCGATACGATTTTTCAAAGACCGCTTCACTAGATAAATATTTATATACGAAATTAAAGTATTATCTCATTGACTGCATCAGAAAGCAAAGTAAAGATTCAAAACGTGTTTCACCCACTTCTAATCATGAAATGTTAGATCAAAGCTTCATTGAATCTCATCAATTTGAAACATTTAGTATGTTAGAGATTTTATCTCAAGATGAACTCATGTGGTTAACGCTAACATTACAAGGATTCTCAACCCAAGAAATTGCGATATATTTAAATAAAAGTGAATCGTCCATTGAGTATTATCGCAAAAATGCGCGTCGTAAATTGAAATCACATTTTTTATTTTAATTACAATTAAATCTTCAAAAATTACAATATTTTTCCCGAAATTTAAGTAACATGTTATATAGGGAGGTGTATCAAATGACTTTAATCAACCCTAATATGACATTACTGAAATACGCAGATGATTCAGCTTATAGATTCCAAATCGAATATTTAGATAAATCAACCATTTATACTAATCATTCAATCCCCTATCTTATTAATGACGCACTAAAAATTGAAGGTGCTAGTTTAAAATCAAGAGAACATTACGCCAAATACGTCTTAAATATTTCTAAACTGCTTCCCATTCTTATCTATGCCACTGAAGATTTCGTATTATTTCCAACAAGCGCTAAATCTAACTACAATTATATGTTGATTAACAGTAAACACATTGTTCATATCGACGCATACAAACATTACACTAAATTGTTATTAATTAATCAGCATACGAAAGTCATCTATCATGAATATCCTATAATCAGTATGAAACTCGGTGAATCATTAAGACTCATTCAGTTTCAAAAGCATCATCTTAACAGACAAAATCTACCCTCAAATATATAAAAGTCGTTACGCACTAATTGCGTAACGACTTTTTTTGTTATTCTATATTAACTTACTACTTACGCCTGATAACAATGCTTGGTATGCACTATTAAAGAATGTCAGCAATACTTCATCTCTTCTAATAATACTTTCCAAATCTTCTTCATAAATTAAAAAGCTTCCATCTTTACCATTATATTCAGCATATGATGGTTCTACTTGTTTCAAGTTGATTTTATCTTGCTTAAACGGATTAATCTTAATAATATAATAAGGAGACTCTCTATATTTATCTCCAAAGTAATAACAAAGTGATACGGTATACTCATCATTACCTTCTACATAAAAAATAGATGTTACATCAAATTTATCCCAGAACAAACCTGTTTTGACATCTTTAATATTTCTTGAATGTAAAAATTGATAATGATCATATTGAGCTTGCTGCATTAATCTTAGTGCATGATATGCAGTCTTTGGATTAAAGATTCGTTCTTTGTCATCTTCATCTAGCGTTTTTTCATATGGAATATTATACGGTTTCGTATTGATAGTGATATCAATGCCGTTATCATGTAATGTATCAAATACAAAGTGATAATATTCTTGAATTGTAAGTCCAGATTTGACGATCATAGATTCTTCTTTTTCATCTATTTTAACGATTAATAACTGATCGATTAAATCTAAGTTAATTTCAAATGTATGATTGTCCTTTTTTAATACGCCTGTAGATAGCCCAACTTGATTGACAGTTAACATGACGTGCTTATATAACGGTTCAGGTGTATTCACAGCTAAACAACATTTCCCCATAATTTGAACAATATATCTTATTGTTGCACGTGTATCACGCCATTCATCAAAATATAACAAGCTCATCTACAACACCCCCTAGTTAGTAATCTATGAAAATTCTTTAAATCTTCTAGCGATTAATAAACGCCTTGTAAAGAATGCATTTACCCATTTGATACCTTTATAACCTATAAAAAATAACACAATACCAATGACAAGGTATAAGGCTTGTAATGTTAATGCTTCACCAATTGGTTTTGTGAAATATAAAGTAAATGTCCCTAATATCAACAAAGCAGCTGTTATTAAAATGCCCGCCATTAAGACATTTCCAAATAATAAACCACCTAACGTGATTACTTTATACAAACTACTTGGTGGTGTTGCTTTATCTATAATTTCATTTTCTACAAATTCATTCACAAATTTACTTGGTTTACCATATTCATCGATTAAATTTTTATCTGCATGATGGTTTAATTTCTCATCCACTATATGTTTTTCTTTTTTATTGATAAACCAAAGCTTTTTATAAACAATGGATTTATATTGTTCGTTATTCATTACACACCTCTAAAATTCATTAATATTTTAATTATAACATTAATCAAACTATACGTTGATTATTTTTCAAAATTGCTATTTTGAAGGAGTGAAAAGGATGTTTAAGTTTAATATCAACTTTATTTCACATGAAAATAAATGGATCTATCATAATGAAGACGCATCGATCATCTACGTCACAAATGGTAATATTAATATTTTTTATCATACATCGAACTACATGATGACATTGAATAAAGGATTTTTGTGCATTGTACCATTTGATGAATATAGCTTTATTTATGCAGTTAATGGTCAAATATGTATACTTAATATTAATAAATTAATGGTATATACATTGGCTTCAAATATTTATGAATACTTCTTACTCAAAAATTTTTACCCCATTATTCAGTCTTTCAAATTTGATAAAGTATGTGACCACTTAAATACGCTTAATATTCTTGCACCTTTTCATAAAGAACAATTAACAACGACCGTTTCTACGAGTATCATTGCGTTATTAGATGATATTAAACAGCCACCCTATTGTGAAATTCCTACTAACGATACCTATGTAAGTCATTCCCACCATAATTATTATAGAAATCGCCATTTGTTTGAAGCTACTGTTGCACTTATTTTCAATACAAATCAAACTATTTCAGATATAGCGTTAGAATATGGCTTTTATGACCAAGCTCATTTTACAAAAGTCTTTAAAAATCATAGAAACATGACGCCGCTTCATTTTAGAAAAAGATACAATGTATATTCACATTACAAATAGCGATTGATAATCTCTTCAGCCTCTATATTCTTTGCTAAAATATTTAATGAATCAAAATTCAAATCTTCTGTAATATCATGCGTTATAACGATTACGTCCATACCAGCATCTATTGCAGCTTGTGCACCATTTGTTGTGTCCTCAATTGCTAAACACTTTTCAGGTTCAACTTTAAGATCATGTGCTGCTTGAATGTATAATTCTGGATTCGGTTTAACAAACGCAACATCTTCTCGCCCTTTAATAACATCGACATATTTATCTAATTCTAATCTTTGTACATTAGGCATAATATGCGCTTTATAACTACTAGTTGCGATACCCATTTTCTTTTGATTTTGAGTACCATATTCTATTAAATCTTTAACTACTGGTTTAATCGGTAAAGATTTCGTACCTTCATAATGATCTTCAAACATCTCTTCTAAAGCCTGTTTTGAACCTAAAGCATTTAATATTTTATCATTTAATGCTTCTGATACTGATCCGATAGAAGCTTTATATTCATCTAAACTTATCTTTTCATTATTCTTTTGTTCAATATGTTTATTTAAAGTGTTAAATAAATTAATTTCTGTATCTATTATCGTACCGTCAAAATCAAATATGATTGCATCGTACATGTTCATACACTCCATTCTAAAAAAATAAGAGACTAGGACTATTCTTAATCCCGATCTCTTATTATGATTATAAATCTTCTGATTTAAGTGTCAATTCTAAACGATCGATAATGTTCTCTAATTGAATTAAACTGAGTGATTTTTCCTGTGCAATACGTTCTCTATTTGTTGCTAAATATTGCACGATATCATGTAATGGGATAATTGAGCCTTTTTGTGTCCCATTCTCTTCAATGATAAATAAGCCATCTGACTCATTTAAGTTTAATTCATCTTGTTTAGCTTTAGATAAATCATTCTTAAAATATACTGAACCATGAGGAAAATCTTGATGCTTTCTTTCTTCTAAAGCAATGACTGCATCATGTATATTCTCTTGATTTAATCCATTGTAAAATTGATTAATAATTTGAGTGCGATTATCGTGATCGTCGAATAATTTTAGGTTTGTTAACATAGTCATTCACCTCATCCCGTTGCTTATATTTTAACATCTTAAACTGAATATTTAGAGTATTTTATTATTACATTTTCAAGTCATTTATTACATATATTTTTCGGTCTTCACGAAAGCGTCAAAAATTGCGTCGTTTCCATATTGTAATTAATTTCAAAAAATAATAATGTTAAATAGAAGTTATACATTATTTGAAATAGAGGTTGAGTACATGAACAAAAGTTTTAATCCATTGAGACGGTTACATTTTTATGCGGCTTTCTTTATCACACCTTTATTATTGACACTCTCACTTACTGGTATTGGTTATTTATTTTATACAAATGTAGAAAATAATATTTACCACGATGAATTTTTTAAAGATAGCGCTACAAAGGGTCATCAATCACTAGATGATGCTATTCAAGAAATTAGAGATGTATATAAAGGATACGACATTCAAAAAATTAGTATTATGAATGAGCCATACAATAACAGAGTCACAATCGGGAATGAAGAGGGTGATTCACGCTATATTTTCTTGGATGAACATAACCAAAAAGTTGCAAATCAAAACGCTAAATATACATATTCCAACGTATTAAGAGAAGCACATAGTTCTTTATTTGTTGGTGGTAGTTTTGTAAATTATTTAGTTGAGCTAGCAGCATGTTGGACAATTTTTATGATTATATCAGGTATTTATTTAACTTTTAAATCAAAAGCATTGAAACCAACAAAAAAGAAATCATCATTCTTATTTAATAGACGATTACACGCGATTATAGGACTTGTTATTGCAATTCCTATATTTATAATCGTATTAACTGGTTTACCGTGGTCAGCACTTATGGGTAAACAAATTAACCAATTTGCTGAGGATCATCCAAAGCTTGGCTATACAGCATTACAAGCTAACCCACCAGAATCAGAAGATAATGAATTACCCTGGGCAACTCGTACTAAGGAGAAACCTTCATCTAAAAAAGATCCACATGCCGCACATCACGGTTCTATGAGTAATGTGATTGGTGCAGATGGACAACAAAGTTTAGAAAATATTATCGCAAATGCTGAAGAAAATGGCATTAAAAAGCCATTCTCTATCGTTTACCCTTCTGATGAAAAAGGTGTATTCACTGTTTCGAAAAGTAGTAATACAGGTGTTACAGGACTAGACGTTGCACCAAAAGAAGAAACAACAGCATATTTCGATCAATACTCAGGTAAACTATTAGATAAAGTAGATTATGATGATTATGGTATTATCGGTAAATGGTTCAGTTTCGGTATACCTTTACATGAAGGTCATCTATTTGGAACTGCAAATAAAATCATTAACCTATTAGTTTGTTTAGCCTTTATTGGTGGTATTACATTTGGTTTCTTATCATGGATGAAACGAAAGAAATCAAACTCATTTAGCGCACCAATAAGAACTAGTAATCAAATTCCAATTGGACTCATTGTATTCTTAGTTATACTAGGAATCGCAATGCCATTATTCGGATTATCACTTATTCCAGTTGCTATTATTGAATTCTTCTTATGGAGACGACATAATAGATTAAATACAGTGTAAATAAAAAGCATATCACGCATCTAAAATTAAATTCAGATGCGTGATATGCTTATTTCTATACAAATATTTAAATGCATTCATATATTCATTAAACTTAGCTATTAGCCTCATCATAATCATTACAAACTGCTTCAAGTAAGTGTCTTAAATCATGATCATCCATATCATCTGGAACTCTAACTTTTATAAGATGATTTTTATCAGTAATAACATGAAAATAATGATGGTCATTCTCATATCCTTTTCCTAGTATTTGCATGAATAACATCCCCTTAGATATATATCAAACACTCATATACTAATAGTATCATACTTATTTAATTTATTTTAATATTTGAATTTCATAATAAATTGTTTACAAGTTAGGCTCAGGATGTACATAAGATGAATAAGCGCCTGCTTCTTTTAATTGATGTTCAACTAAATCACATATATCATGTGCTTCATCTAATGTTAAATCTTTATCTACAATGATCGTTACATCAAGAAAGACACTATTACCATGATAACGCCCTTTTATAGATGGAACGTCTAATACGCCCTCTATATTTTCAATTTCTTCTATATAATTATTTAAATCTTTTTCATGAAAACCATCACTCAAAGTGAATATTGATTCTTTAAAAATCGTAAAACCAGTATAAACAATAATAAAGCCAAGAATAACAGCAAGAATAATATCAATTATAGGTAGACCAAACTGTGTAAATATAAGGCCAATACCAGTACCGATGCTGACTAACGCATCAGACAAATTATCTTTTGCTGCTGATTTAAGTGATGTACTTTTAGTCTTAATCGCTAACTTCCAATTAAATAAATATACTAAAATCATAATAATACCACTTATAAAACTAACCCATATTGTTAGTGTGCTAGGTTCACTATAATTACCTTGAACTAACTTAGGAATGTTGCTAGAAATAACTTCTATCCCGACAAACATAATGATAAAAGATACAATTAAAGTTGTAATATTTTCAGTCTTCATATGTCCATAAGGATGATTTTTATCTGCAGGTTTTACTGAAATCTTCAACCCTATCAGTACTGCCACAGAAACAAATATATCTGTTAAGTTGTTTAAACTATCCGCTTTTAATGCAGCTGAATTATAAGTTGTCCCTACTACATATTTCAAAATAGAAAGGATAATATAAGTAACCAAACTTATATATGCGCCACGTTGTGCAATTCTCAAATTATTTGCCATTTCCAACACTCCGATTTTTTCACTGAAATATGATTATATAACAAAATTTGAGACAAGTTAATGAATTAGTTATCGTAAAATAATATAAATTATTTCGCATATTTATGTTTTAGGCATGCCTATATTTCAAGTACATATTCTCTTATAATATAGTATTTATATATCTAAAAATTTTTAATATATGCTCTTATGATATTTGTTACTATAAGCTCTCTTAATTACACTTCCTCCTACTTTTGTTACTTCTAAAAATCATTTTATTTACAAAACTAAAAAACCCAACAAAGTTAACTAACTTTGTTGGGTTCGATGATCTTCATTCTTATAAAATACTTAATCCGCTAGCCTTAATATCTTTAGCAAATCCTTGAACTGTATCTACAGATAGTTCATTAATATCTCTTCCGATGTTTGGTACTTTTGCTACTACATCTTTTGGACATGTAATGATATCTACGCCAATTTCGTCTGCTTGAATAACATTAAATAATTCACGGCAACTTGCCCATAATAATTTAACGCCTTCTTTACTATGACAAACTTTTTCTGATTCTTTCATTAATGGTAGTGGATCTACACCTGTATCAGCAATTCTACCTGCGAATACTGAAACATAAGTTTCAACACCTGGTTTAATTGCTTCTACTATGTCTTTAACTTGTTCAATTGTATAAACAGCAGTGACGTTAACTTTAACATCACTTTCTGATAATTTTTTAATTAAAGGAATCATTGATTCACCTTGTGTATTTACAACAGGAATTTTAACAAATACGTTTTCACCGTATTGTTTTAAGATTTCTGCTTCTTTAGCCATTGTTTCTATATCATCTGCAAATACTTCAAATGAAATTGAAGCATCTGGTATTGCTTTAACGACATCTTCAGCAAATGTTTTATAATCCGTTACACCTGCTTTTTTCATTAAACTTGGATTTGTTGTAAAACCATCAACTTCTTTATTCTGATAGGCTTGTTTCATTTCTTCAATGTCTGCACCATCAGCAAAAACTTGTACTTTAAGATTACTCATGAATTTCATTCCTTTCTACATGTTGTGCATTTATCGTACCATAATTTGCAATCGCTTACTAAATTATTTGTTTAAAACGACAATATCCAAGTTATTTTAAATGTATTTTGAGGTGCTTTATGGCATAATAAGAATAAATATAAATCAAATAATATTTTTTAAGTAATATAAATATAAATTGCTTAGGTGGTGTATTTTGATGGCTGATAATATAGAAACAATAAAGCATTTCAAACTATATACGACCGGTTCGTTTTTAGGTGATGAAGCAGTCATCAATAATAGTCCTACGAGCCGAGTTGAACGGTACTATATTTTTTCCTACTATTTAGAAATTAATGATTTCAAAATACTCATAAATACAGGCTTTTCCGAACATGTGAAACCAAGCACTGATTTAAAAACTTTAAAATTATTTCGTAGACAAGACTATAAAGTGTACGAAACGTTGCCAAGTCAATTGTTGAAAGATCATATACATCCAGATGAGATCGATTATTGTATCATTACCAATTTTTCAAGTCATCATCTCGGTTATTTAAACGCGTTTAAAAATGCGACTATCATAACTTCAAGTGAAGCTTATCATGATTTTATTACACAACAAGTTTCCAACAACAATAACCTTCAATTAAGCTTTCATGTTATGCCAGATAACTTTAAAGAGCGCATTGAATTTGTAGAAGATTTTGTACAAACAGAACACCCTATTTTGGGTAAAGGATATAAAGTCTTCAATCAAGATGCCTTAGTTAGCTTTGATTTGCCAGGAGCCATGCCAGGTCAATTTGGCTTAATGATGACATTCTCTAATTTAAAGATTTTTATGTGTAGCGATGCCGCATGGTGCCGTTCAAATATTCAAAAGAATGACCTTCCTACTAAAAGATTGTTGCGCAAAGCATACAACGGCGAACTTTTCATTGAAACCCATTTAAAACTTATTGATTTAAAAGAAAATGCGAATACCTCTCTTTTCATCATTCCTAGTCATTGTAAAAAAATGGACGACTTTGAAGAAGTAATGGAATTATTAGATGCAATAAAATAATTTATATGATAACATAAACGATTATACGGAATTTTTGGAGGGCATCATGGATAAAGCTAAACGCTATTTTTATATATCAATTATACTTATTATTATTAGTTTATTTTTAAGTGCACAAAACCCACTTTTAGAAACGATGTTTGGATCTTTAGTGTCACTCGTACTAATAAGTAGTATATTAAACGGTATTTTATTATTAATCGCTGTCTTTACAACTGATAAGTCAATTAAATATCAAACTGATAAACACACAACGCTTTCAAAATTGAATAAACTATTACCAATCGTTTTATTCATCGTCATTTTATATCATATTGTCGTTATAATAAGATTTTTCGGAATAATTTAAGGGAAACATTATGTTTCCTTTTTTTAATGAGGAGGTTTATTAAATGGTATATTTAGCAATATTTTTAGGTGGTGCTATAGGTGGAGGGTTAAGATATTTAGTTTCCTTAATGATCACTAATGACGCATTCCCGTTCTCCACATTAACCGTTAACGTAATCGGAGCACTTTTAATGGGTATATTCTCTACATATTTCATTAACTATTTCAAATCACATCCAAATATTAAAAAATTAATAACAACAGGCTTCTTAGGTGCTTTAACAACATATTCATCTTTAAGTTTAGAAACAGTCGAGCTACTAGAACGTGGACATATATTCCTTGCAGGCACGTATTTACTCGTTAGTTTACTTCTCGGTTTCATATTTATTGCAATAGGTTATAGGAAAGGAACTGACCAAGCATGACGTTATTATATATTATGATAAGTTCAGGTATAGGTGCTCTTTGCAGAAATTTTGTGAATGAATTCTTCACTAAACTGTATACAAATCACTTCCCAGTAGCTACTTTAACTGTTAACGTAATCGGAAGCCTTATAATTGGATTTGCTGCACAATATTTAAATGATGATAGTTTTTCATATGCAATTATTGCAATAGGCTTTTGCGGAGGATTTACAACATTCTCTACTCACTTTTTAGAAATTTATGAACGATACTTGTTAAAATCATATAAAATGATGACTATTTATATCGTATCTACAGTCATACTATCAATCGGAGCATGTTATTTAGGTTATCACTTATAAAGCCTCTTACGTAAAAGGTTCATTTATATGTATGACAAAATAAAAAGGACTGATAAGAATAAATTTTTCTTATCAGTCCTTTTGTGTTTATTATTGACCAGTAAAGACTTCTGGGTCTGGTCCGATTCTTTCGTCTTTATTTAAAGCATTTAATCTTGAAAGTTGATCTTCTGATAACTCAAAATCAAATACGTTTAAGTTTTCTTCGATTCTTGATGGTGTTACTGATTTAGGAATAACAACAATATTTTCATCAATATTCCATCTTATAATAACTTGAGCTGGTGTTTTACCTAACTCATTTGCAACTTCTTTTACAACTTCGTCTTCTAATATTTGTCCATTCATTAAAGGAGACCATGATTGTGCAACAATTTTTTGTGCTTCTAAATAAGTTCTTAATTCTTTTTGAGTTAAGTATGGATGACATTCTATTTGATTAATAACTGGTTTAATAGAAGCTTCTTGTAATAATGATTCTAAATGATGTACGTGGAAGTTACTTACACCAATATTTTTAATTTTGCCTTCATTGTATAAGTCTTCCATAGCTTTCCATGTTTCTGTGATAAGGTCTTTATCTTGGCCAGGCCAATGAATTAAATATAGATCTACATAATCTAAACCTAATCTTTCTAAAGATGCTTCATATGCTGATTGAACATTCTCTCTACCATAATCTGTCATCCAAAGTTTAGTTGTAATAAATAGATCTTCTCTATTTAATCCTGTTTCTTCTAATCCTTCTTTGATACCTTGTCCAACTTTTTCTTCGTTGTGATAAGTTTGAGCTGTATCTATATGTCTATAACCACTTATAATAGCATGTTTAACTGCTTCTCTACATTCATCATTATTTTCTACTCTGAATGTTCCTAACCCTAAAGCTGGTATAGAATTGCCATTGTAAAACTCAATTATTTTCTGTGTCATTTTACTGCCTCCTAATTTTAGACGATACTTAAATTAAAATTGAAACAACTTTAGTTTCTAAATATGGTTCAATACCTTCTGAACCACCTTCTCTACCAAATCCACTTTCCTTCATTCCACCAAATGGAATATGAGCTGCACTTGGTCCGCCATCGTTCCAACCAATTACACCATAATCTAAGTTCTCATACAACTTTATACCATTACTATAGTTTTCAGTAAAGAAATATGCTGCCAAACCAAATGGTGTATCGTTTGCTTTTATAATAACTTCATCTAAATCTTTATAAGTTTGAATTGGTGCTACCGGTCCAAACGTTTCTTCTACCATGATTTTCATATCGTCTGAAACGTCAGATAGAACAGTTGGTGTAATAAAATAACCACCATCTTTATAACTATCTCCTCCAGTAATCACGCGAGCACCTTTACTCGTTGCATCTTCAATATGAGATTTAACTTTTTCAAAACCATCTGCATTAATAACAGGACCTATATCTGTTGATTCATCCTGACCATCGCCTACTTTTAATTTACTAACTTCTGCTCTAAGTGCATCTTCAAATGCGTCTTTAATAGATTCGTGTACGTATATTCTATTTGCACATACACATGTTTGTCCTGCATTTCTAAATTTAGAAGCAATTGTTCCTTGAACTGCTTTATCTAAATCTGCATCTTCATGAACAATCAATGGTGCATGGCCGCCTAATTCAAGTGTTACTTTCTTCAATGTCGAACTAGATTGTTCCATTAACTGTTTACCTACAGGTGTTGAACCTGTATAAGTAATTTTTGAAATTAAAGGATGTTTTGTAAAAATTGCACCGACGTCTTTTCCTGAACCATTTACATATTGGATAACACTTTGATCAAATCCTGCTTCATGTGCAAGATCAACTAATTTCATAGTTGTAAGAGGTGTATCTTGTGCTGGCTTACATATAAACGTACATCCTGCTGCTAATGCTGGTGCTGCTTTTCTAGTCATCATAGCTGCTGGGAAGTTCCATGGTGTTATACTCGCTACAACGCCTACAGGTGCACGTGTAACGATAAGTCGTTTGTTATCAACATGTTCTGGAATGGTTCTTCCATAAGTACGTTTTGCTTCTTCAGCAAACCATAATATATAATCTGTCGCATATTTAACTTCACCTAAAGCTTCTTTTAATGGTTTTCCACTTTCTTTTGTCATAATTAAAGCAATTTCTTCTTTATTTTCAAGAATCAATTCATACCATTTATATAACAATGCACTACGTTCATGAGCTGGTTTCTTTTTGTATGTTTGAAAAGCATCATGTGCCTGTTCAATCTTGTTGTTAATATCTTCTTCCGTATTGTTCTTAATCGTTTCGATTACTTCACCAGTTGCAGGATTTTTAACTTCAAAATTTTCTTTTACCATACTTATAACCACCTTTTTTAGTATAAAAATAGCGCTACATAAAATGCAGCGCTTAGTTATTACGGGTTAAACTTTTCAATTTCATCCATAATTCTCTCAAGGTCTTCCACACTATATTGGAATCTACCATGGAATACAAATTTATTAAAGAAATGTTGAAGTTGTTTTTCACCAACTAACACTTTAATGTTAGGGTCTTGTGAATAATTACTGATAGTTGCTTCACTTACTTCATTTGGATGGAAGTAAATAATTGGTGTCGGTGTATATTTAAGTTCTAACTGTCTTTGTAATTCTTCAGTTGTATTATCAACTTCTTTAACTTCATCAGTATATGAATGGAATGCTGCAGTTTTATTATTTGATTGTTTTTCAAGTAATAACGTTTGTTCTTTGTATGGGTTTAAATTCAATGTTTCAAAGACTTGTCCTAATACTGGAAAATCACTAAACTGCTGTTCAGTAATACCGTGATAGATATGACCACTTACTAAATTAGAGTCAATTACGTATATACCCGTTCTTGTTAAGACTAAATGATCAATTTGTCGAACTTTACCTAATGGATCTTTAGGTAAGAAGATATTTGCCATAATATGCATATCTTCAGGTCTAATTCTACGTTCATTAACAAGTTGGTCTCTCAACTCTAACAAATGTCTATCAGTTATATATTCCCCTTCATTCTTAGAAAATAACTTTAATGAGTCAATTTCTCTTTCTTTTTGTGAAATTGCTTCTTGATGAGTTTCTTCTTGTTTCGTTAGAACCTTTTTATTTTCAACTCTTTCATGATCTAACTTTTCTTTATGTTCAGATTTAAGCGTCTCATTTTCTTTTTTATGAGCTTCTTGAATCTTATTCAAAGATTTTTGTTTCTGCTTTAATGAAACAAAGAATAATATAATAAATAGTATCGCAATAACGATCGCTGCGATTAATCCATAATGAATCGGTTCTAATTGACTCATAATTGTAGATCGCTCCCTTTCATATGTATTAATTCCATTATAGTAAAAATTACAAATAAATTCAGTATATATCATGAAATATATTGATTATATAACGTAATTTCTTATACTTCATACATTTGAGTAGTTAAACCACACTTTAATAGTAAATATTTTATAAAAATTCAGTTCATTATGAACAACTTGACTTAAATTTGTTTATAACGGGTGCGTTGTGAACACTTTCGCCCAAACTTGTTCATAACGAGTGCCTTAATTACAAAAGTCAGCTCAAGTGTTACTAAGTATAGCCTTAGCTACAAAACTCGCCTGAAATGTTACTATGGGCAGCCTTAGTTACAAAACTCGCCTGAAGTGTTACTATGGACCTCCTTAATTACAAAAGTCGGCTGAAATGTTACTATGGACGGCCTTAATTACAAAACTACTCAGAAGTGTAATTATCGGTACCAGTATTTGCACTTCTAACCAAAACTGCTAATAACGACCCCAGTATTTGCACTTTCACCCTAAACTGCTAATAACAACCTCAGTATTTGCACTTCTAGCCTAAACTGCAAATAACACCCCCAGTATTTGCACTTCTTACCAAAACTGCTAATAACGACCCAACTTCCACCTAACCTAAAATAAAAACTCTGCATAAATCCCGTAAGATTATATACAGAGCTTCATCATTTATTTTAATAAGTCTTTTAGTAAATCTACTTTATCTAATTGTTCCCATGGTAATTGAACATCTGTTCTACCGAAGTGACCGTATGCTGCTGTTTTTTTGTAGATTGGTTGTCTTAAGTTTAACATTTGAATAATACCTGCTGGTCTTAAATCAAATACTTCTCTTATTTTTTCTACTAATACAGTTTCTTCTACTTTACCTGTACCAAAAGTATCTATTGAAATGGATACTGGTTGTGCTACACCGATTGCATATGCTAATTGGACTTCACATTTATCTGCTAATCCACTTGCTACTATATTCTTAGCAACATATCTTGCAGCGTATGCTCCTGATCTATCTACTTTAGTAGGATCTTTACCACTGAAACATCCTCCGCCATGTCTTGCATAACCACCGTAAGTATCTACGATGATTTTTCTACCTGTTAATCCAGCATCTCCTTGTGGTCCGCCAATTACAAATCTACCTGTTGGATTAATAAAGAATTTAGTTTCTTCATCTAATAATTCTTTAGGTACGATTGGATAAATAACATGATCTTTAATATCTTGTTGAATTTTTTCTAATTCAATTTTTTCATGATGTTGTGAAGAAATAACGATTGTATCTACTCTTACTGGTTTATCATTTTCGTCATATTCAACTGTTACTTGTGTCTTACCATCTGGACGTAAATATTCTAAAGTACCGTCTTTACGTACATCTGTTAATCTCTTCGCAAGTTGATGAGCTAAATAACCTGGTAAAGGCATGTATGTTTCAGTTTCATTTGTAGCAAAACCAAACATAAGACCTTGGTCACCTGCACCAATTGATTCTATTTCTCTATCTGATAAATCATCTCTATCTTCTAATGCGCAATCTACACCTTGTGCGATATCTGGTGATTGTTCATCAATAGCAGTTAAAATCGCCATCGTTTGGAAATCATAACCGTACTTCGCTCTTGTGTATCCTATATCTTTTACTGTTTGTCTAACTACTTTAGGGATATCTACATAAGTTGAAGTAGAAATTTCACCTGCAATTAAAGCCATACCAGTTGTTACTGTTGTTTCACAAGCGACTCTTGCTTTAGGATCCCCTTTTAATAATTCATCCAAAATAGCATCGGAAATTTGGTCCGCAATTTTATCTGGATGCCCTTCTGTTACTGATTCTGATGTGAAGAGTCTTCTATTCTTTGACATAAAAAATCTCCTTTAAATAAAGTTGTACGGTCTCTTCCTCAGCGCAAATAAAAAGTGCCTTCTCTCAATAAAGATATAGAGAGAAGGCACACTCGTCCATTCGCTCTTATCGTTCAGACAATATTGGTCTGCAAACGGTTTGGCACCTTTCTTTCATTAGAAAGAGGTTGCTGGGTTTCATTGGGTCCATGTCCCTCCACCACTCAGGATAAGAGAATCCGTCAGAAATGATAATACTAAAGTTTTCATAATATGTCAATGGAACGAAACACATTCAAATTTCTAAAAAAATTTTATAACAAATTTACTCATTAGTATAGACTATATATTTTAATGTGTTATACTAATTCCATGAAAATGCTTACAACATTAATATTAGACATGGGGGTCGTCATTTATGGCAATACAGTCAATTACCGAATCAATCGAACTTTCAAACCTTTTAAAGAAGGACACTACACTACAACAACTTTCTAGAACTGAATTGTACAATCACATTCTAGAAGCAGGAGAAGGCGTATTAACAGAATCTGGTGCAATCAGAATGGAAACTGGTAAATACACAGGTCGCTCTCCTAAAGACAAATTTATCGTTAAAGAGGAAGATACTGAACAAGATATTGATTGGGGAACAATCAACCAACCTATCTCAGAAAGTAACTTTTTAAATTTATATGATCAAGTTATTGACTACTTAAACCAAAAATCACAACTTTATGTCTTTAATGGATATGCAGGTGCAGATGAATCATCACGTTTAGATTTACGTGTTATTAATGAGTTACCTTGGCACAACTTATTTGCACAGAATATGTTTATCCGCCCAGAAACTAAAGAAGAAGCACTTAATATCAGCCCTAATTTCACTGTTATTAGTGCACCAGGATTTAAAGCTGATCCAGAAAAAGACGGCACAAATTCTGAAACATTCATTATTACTTCGTTCAAACACCGTGTCATATTAATTGGTGGTACTGAATACGCTGGTGAAATGAAAAAAGGTATATTCTCAGTCATGAACTATTTATTACCTAAAAAAGGCATTATGAGTATGCACTGTTCAGCAAACGTAGGTTATAACAAAGATGTAGCTTTATTCTTTGGTCTATCTGGTACAGGTAAAACAACTTTATCTGCAGATCCTAATAGAAAATTAATCGGTGACGATGAACATGGTTGGAACGAAAATGGTGTCTTCAATATTGAAGGTGGTTGCTACGCTAAAACAGTAAGTCTTAGCCGTGAAAAAGAACCACAAATTTACGATGCTATCCGTTATGGAACAGTTTTAGAAAATGTTACCGTAAATCCTAATGGATCAGTTGATTATGACGACACTTCATTAACTGAAAATACAAGAGCTGCATACCCAATTGATTTTATCGATAATATTATTACACCATCAATAGCTGGTCACCCAAATACTATTATCTTCTTAACTGCAGATGCATTTGGCGTATTACCACCTATTTCTAAATTAGATAAATCACAAGCTATGTACCATTTCTTAAGTGGATTCACTTCTAAGTTAGCAGGTACAGAAAGAGGCGTAACAAGTCCTCAACCAGTATTCTCAACATGTTTCGGTTCACCTTTCTTACCATTACATGCAACTGAATACGCTGAATTACTTGGTAAACTAATCGATGAACACAATGTAGATGTTTATCTTGTAAACACTGGTTGGACTGGTGGCGAATACGGTGTAGGTTCAAGAATGGACTTGAAGCATACACGTTCAATGATTCGTCGTGCAATTAGTGGAGAAATTAAGAATTCAGAATTTGTTAAAGATGAAATCTTTGGTCTTAATATTCCGAAACATGTACCAGGTGTACCTTCAGAAATATTATATCCACGTAATACTTGGGTATCTTCTGACGCATATGACGAAAAAGCAAAATTACTTGCTATGAACTTTAAAGAAAACTTCAGTAAATTCGGTGAGTCTTCTGAGCATATTCAAGAAGAAGGCGGATTTACGTATAATCGCTTATAAAATATTAAAAGAGCTTGGGCCTTATTGGTCCAAGCTCTTTTCACATTTATACATCCATTCTTTAATTTGTAACAATGTTTGCTTTTCTATTTCTGGTCTTAAAACATGGCCTTCTCCACTTAAATAGATTGTTTGATGATCTACCGCTTCTTGCTTTAAATGTTCTTCTAGATGATATGCCATATTAATATTAACTTGCTTATCTTCATCACCATGAACGATTAATATAGGCGGACTATCTTTATGAATAGATTGCAATGCATTTCTACGTGCATATGCTTCAAATTGTTTTTTAGGATGTCCGACCATTCTTTTTAACATCCCTCTTAGATCAATTCGTTCTTCATACATCATCAATAAATCTGAAACGCCACCCCATATAATGTAACTCGTCGCTTTCACTTTTTGATACGTAAGTAAGCCTTGAATACCACCTCTAGAGAATCCAATCATATGAACAGGAACGTTTGGGTAATGTGACTTTAATATTTCGATACCTTTTATAACATCATGTAGGTCATCACCACAAAATTCATCTCTACCTTCACTACCGTTACTACCTCTGTAATAAGGTGCAAAGACAAGTGTATGCTTATCTTTAAATTGCGCCATACGACCTGGTCTCACTCTACCTACTTGTCCTTTTCCACCACGTAAATATACAACGATGCGATTAACACGTTCATTTGGTGTCATCAACATGCCTCTAACTTTCAATTCATCCACTTCATATATCACTTCTTCAGTTAGATGATGATTAAAGAAAACTGGCATTTTTTTCTTACTGTAGAAATCCAAGTTTATACACCCTTTCAACGCACTTTAATATTGCTGTATCTTTTAATAGAAAACTCTTCTCTTCTTCAGGTATATCATTGATTTCTTTAGCAATAACGGGTCCATAAGTTTCGAAATACGCTTTATTGCTATCCATTGACTCAACTTCAATAAAATAGACATCTTTATTAAATGGGATTGTATCATGTACAGTATACGAAGCAATAAACGTTATATTTTTAGCGACCGCACCCGTTTCTTCATATAATTCACGCTGAACAGCCTCTTTATTCGTTTCATTTGGTTCAACTTTCCCACCAGGAAATTCAATACCTCTTATCTTATGATGCGTTAACACATATTCATTATTAAAAATAGGAATACCTAGAACATGTTTCGCATTTTGTTGATCTGTTGGACATTTATAAGCTAAATCAACATCCAATCCATTTGGATCTTTGTAGCGCATGATACACGACCTCTTTCTTCAATTATGATAAACTGTATATACATATTATTAGGAAGGTAGAAGATATTGAAAAAGTTAACCTTAACGACCTTAGTATTAACAATTACTCTTATTCTAGCAAGTTGTAGTCCAGAAGGTCAAAATAAATTTGATGATAGTAGCGATGCTATCGAAGCTTTTCAAAAAAATATTAAAAAAGTAGATTCACATTCGATTAAATCTAGTAACGAAACAACAGTTGATTTTCAAGATAAAAAAACAACGCTTAAACAACTGTCACATGGCCGAACAAACCACCATGATAAACTTGCATTTAATGTCGAACAAGAAAGTAATACAAAACAATTTCCAGTGCATAATAAAAGTGTTTGGATTGATTCAAACGAAATCAAATCCTCACCTAAATCTAAGTATTTAAATTATCATGCAAAGAATGCCGAAATAGATTATTATCAAAAAATTGGACAAGATTGGTTCGATTTAACGACTTTTAATCAAAGTTTACTTAAACCTATTGAAGACGATGTCACTTTAGAAAACGATACCCTTTCATATGAAGGTACAGGTAAAGTTATGGAATATCTCTATCAACTAGGATTTAGCCAATCACCTCTGGCAGATCAAGCGTCATTAAGCAATATTAACGACTTAAAAATTAAAAGTGGTAAGTTTAAGCTTACATTCCAAAAAGACAAAACATTACCAAAAACGCTAACCTTTAACATTAAAGCAACTGGAAAAATTAAAAATGAAACGATTAACATTCATATGAAACAGACAACAGATTTCTATAAATTCAATTCTACTGATGTTAAACCATACCAGAACTTAACGAAAAACAATTATAAATAGGAGCATTGCTATGAAAAAAGTATTTATTAAATTAATACGCCTTTATCAACGATATATATCGCCACTGACACCACCAACATGCAGGTTCCAACCAACATGTTCTAACTATGCTGTTGAAGCTATTTCAGAGTATGGGGTTATAAAAGGGACTTGGTTAGGTACGAAACGCATCTTAAAATGCCACCCATTTCATCCAGGTGGCTACGATCCTGTTCCACCTAAAAAAGATTCATAACATTTATTTAAAGGCATATGCGCTAAAAATTTAGCACATATGCCTTTTATTTTGTTAATTTATCTTTATCAACTATCGGTCGTACATATTTAATTTGATGACCATTAGTCTTTGCGCTATCAACAACGAAATCTTTCGTGAAGTAATAATCACTTGGCGTCACATCACTCGGATATGAACTGTGCTGTGCCAAGTAAGCTGTAAAGTAACTACTAAGTCCAAATTCATACATTCCACCTATGACATATTTAAGTCGATGTTCGTGACAATATTCAATAATTTCAAGTGCTTTATCTATCCCTCCAACACGTGAAGTTTTAATCACAACACCATCGATAAGATGTTGCTGATTAAATTGAATAATTCCCTCTAAATTTAGAGCACTTTCATCAATAAATACTGGTAACTCGAGCGTATTAACATGCTCAATATAGTCCTCATATTTAGAAAATGGCTGCTCAATATATATAAATTGTTCATCTTTAAATGTATTTAATAAAGAAACATGTTCATGATTTAACACGCCATTTGCATCAATCGCTCTTTGTATTTGCGGATAATATTCTGTTAAAAATTCTATATCTTGATTAACTTCGTCATGCCATTTTAATTTAATTCTCGTTGGTAATTCACCTTTATATTGCTTGAAATATTGTTCAATATTTTGATTAATTGTTGCACCATATGCTACTTCAATCGGCTTTAACTCATGGAATTTCTGAAAGAATATCATAGACATAACGCTACGTGCATTCGGATATTCATTGAGTTCATCTATTAATTCACAACATAATGGATAGCTATTAAAATCAACAAATTCATGTTTTTCGAACCATTTTATTAAAGTTTCTTCAACTTTATTTATTGTCTCGAAATGATACCAGTCACTATTAAACGCATTGCATTCACCATAATATGTAGACCCATTCATGTCTTGCCATTCTACAATTAATGCTTCTCGTTCATTTAATTCTACTAAAGGTGTTCGTATTGGTACTCTGAAAGGTGCTTTGAATCTATAGTAATGCAAACTATTTTTTCTCATTCATGACCCACGCCTTTACTTTATATCTTGAAAGTTTACCTGTTGAAGTTCTTGGAATTTCATTTATTTTATAAAAGTATTTTGGGTGTTTATACTTTGCTAATTTTGTAGCGAGTATATTTTTAAATACATCATCTTGGATAGTCTGTTCCGCTTCATACACTAATGCTGGTACTTGCCCCCACTTTTCATCATCAACTGGTACAACAACACAATTTTGAACGTCAGGATGATTTAATATCACATGTTCAATTTCAAATGGATAAATATTTTCTCCACCACTAATGATTAAATCTTTTCTTCTATCATAAATATATACATAACCTGAATTATCTATTGATCCCACATCACCTGTTTTAAAATAACCATCTTCAAATGTATCTGAATTCTGACTACCTGTTAAATAACCATTCATCACATTTCCACCATATACAGCGACTTCCCCATGTCCTTCTTTATTTTGATTTAAAATTTTAAGTCGAACATTTGAAGGTACTTTCCCTACTGTACTTGGTTCTTCACGTAACATCTCTGGACTTGCTGTCACAAACTGCGAGCATGTTTCAGTCATTCCAAACGAATTATAAATCGGTAATTGATTGTCTAACGCTTTATTAATCATCGTTTCGGATAACTTTGCGCCGCCTAATAATATTTTTTCTAATTGATATGGTTGTGTTAACTCATCTTGCATCAACCATTGTAATGTTTGAGGCACTAATGAAATATGTGTGATGTTATCATTTTTAATTAAATGCATTACGCGATTTACATCAAATTTCGGTTCTAAAATAAGTGTAAAACCTTCTATTAAACTACGTATTAACACACTTAAACCTGAAATATGGTAAATCGGCAAGACGGACAACCATCTCGTTGATTCATCATAGCCGAGACTTTCTTTGCAACCCATTGCACTAAAATAATGATTTGAAAAAGTTTGTGGTACAGCTTTTGCAGGACCAGTTGTACCAGAAGTAAACATAATCGTCGCAATATCATCCATATCAAACGTAAAATCATAATTCTCATGTTTACTGTCTTCCAAATAAATATCCTCAATATCAATACAATTTTGCTTGATATTTAAAGGTTTATACGTAAAGACCGTTTGAACGCCAATACTTTCTAATTGTTGTTCAATTTCAACTGGTGTTAACTTCGTATTAATCATAACCACTTCTACATTTGCTAACCAAGCTGCAATGATAAGTGATGCATGTTTAATATCATTCTTGATATATAATCCAACTCTTTTCAATTGAAGTTGTTTAATGTAATGTGCTTTATTTTTAGAATCGTTAAATAGTTGTTCATACGTTAATTCAACATCACCTTGTTGAATTGCAATTTTATGCGGTGCACGTAACACCTGTTGTTCAATCCAATGTTTCATCGTTTGGACCTCCTTATACCATTATTCATTATAACGATATTTTTGAATTTAAACATAAAAAATGCTTTATAATATCAAAAAACCTAGGCGATTAATTCACCTAGGTTTCCATCATATTAGATTGCTTCTTTTTCTCTTCTTTGCGTAACGAATCGTTCAAGTAATAAGAAGACAAGTCCTATAATTGTTAAGAATGGCGCGACTAACGCTAAATCCTTAACTTCTAATTGACTAACTACGATACCGCCGATGAACGCACCAAGCGCATTACCGATGTTAAATGCAGATTGGTTCATCGTACTAGCAAGCATTGGTGCATCTTGTGAAATGACCATACTTTTAAATTGTAATGATGGGCTCATACTAAAGCCAATCAAACCAAATACAAAAATACCGACAACCATTAGCAAGCTATAGTTTTGAATAAAGTACATCATAAAGATATATATTGGGAAGACGATAAATATCGTATTCAGTGCTTTATTTAAATTCCAGTCTGCTAATTTTCCACCAATAATATTACCAAATGTTACACCAACACCGAATATAATAAGGACAAATGAAATCCAGCGTTCTTCTATATGCGAAACATTGATTAATATTTGAGAAATATACGTGAAATAAGCAAATACACTACTGAATCCGAATAGTGTTACACCTAGTGTCAGCCAAAGTTTAACATCTTTTAATACACTCAATTCATTTTTAATTGAAATCGGCTGTGTATCTTTTTGGTTAGGTACAAATCGAATAATACCTATTAATGTTAATAGTCCTAGAACACTAATAATAATAAATGTCATTTTCCAGCCAAATATTTGCCCTACAAATGTTCCGAATGGTACACCAATGATGTTGCTCATTGTTAATCCCATAAACATTAACGCCATTGCACTTGCTCTTTTATGAGGCGGTACCATACTTGCTGCTAGTATTGATCCAATACCAAAGAATGAACCGTGTGCTAAAGCGGCAATAATTCTACTTAACATAAGCGAACCATAATTAGGTGCAATACCACCTATCCCGTTACCTACTATAAAAATAGCCATTAATAAGACGAGTAAATTTTTTCGAGGTAATTTATAAGTCGCTAACACTATAATCGGTCCGCCAATTGCAACACTCAATGCATAACCTGTAATTAATTGACCCGCATCAGATACAGTTACATCAAGATCTCTTGCAATATTAGGTAACAAACCCATGATTACAAATTCAGTCATACCTATCGCAAAAGCACCAAGGCTTAGTATCCAAATCGCTAAAGGATATTTTTTCATGTCTCAACGCTCCTTTAATCTTATTATTTTAATCAGATTTAACCATATTAGTACTTTTGCTATGCAATTACAAGAGTTTTTTTGAATTTTGTATATAAAAAAACCTGAGAAATTAAATTCTCAGATTTTTAAACGTTTTCATTATTGAGTTTGTATCCAACCTATTCCAATTGTGCCATACCCCGTATGAACAGATGCTACTGGAACTAACGGTTCGACATATACATTAACATCTTTATTTAAAGTTAAAATGCGCTCTCTCCATACATGTGCTTCTTGCTCATTTCCTGCATGTAACACACCAATGTTTGTAACACCTTTATCAATAATTTCTTTAATATGTGTGATTAAATAAGCTTCTATTTTCTTATTGCCTCTAGACTTAAGTTCTAAGTCGATTGTACTATTCTCTAATTTCAATAGTAATTTAATATGAAGTAAGCTACTTAATAAATATTTGCTATTCGAAACCCTTCCACTATTCTTTAATTGTTGTAAGTTTCGTGGCAACAAATATAATTCACTTGTATGTTTAACTTCTTCTAACTTATTAACGATTTCTTCAAATGAATAGTCCTCGTCATAAAGTTTTCTACCATACTCGACTAATTCTTTTTGAGGAAAGCTTCCTGTTCCACTATCAATTACACGAATTTCCATAGGGAAAGATTGTGCAGTTGATAACGATGATGCATATGTTCCTGATAAACTACTAGAAGGATGAACCGCAATAACATGCGTATAACCTTCTTCTTGAATTTGCTCATACGTCTCAATAAAATCTTGAGGTGTAGGTTGAGCCGTTTTAGCACCATTACCATTTTCTTTTAACATATCAAAAAATAACTTTGAACTTTCAAATTCTGAATCTTTATAAGGTTTGTCATTAATAATTGTAGATAAAGAAACGACAAATAAATCTTTATCATCCATATTTTGATCAATATAAGTTGTTGTATCAATTAACCACGCTAATTTCATTACTTCCTCCATTGTATATACAATAAATGCATTCACTTTATAAATAAGTATTTTTAACCTAACTTAATTAATAACATATAATCACTATTGAAACAATTAAAAACAGAACTGATAAGTTAAAGCAATCATATAATAAATACCGCAAATATCATTCTAGTATAATAAATTGATAAATACATAGAAAACACAATACCTTTACACCAATGAATCAAATTTTAACGTTAGAATATTCCTATAAATTTATTATTAAAATATAGCATTTATAAGATTGTAACTTTATAAAAAAATGACAATACGCTATACGCATTTAACCTACATATGCTATCATTTTAATATTGATAACGAGTTAGGAGTCATAACAATGTGCTTAGTAAAAACAGAACTACAAGAGAAAGATTATCCACTTGCATTAAAAATTTGGGAACGTTCCGTACTCGCAACACATCACTTTTTAAAAGAGGAAGACAGAATTGCATTAAAAAAAGAAATACCCACCTACTTAAAATATGTAGATGCAAACTTATGGCTATACGATGGAGCAGCTGTTGGTTTCTCAGGTATCAATAAAGGTAACTTAGAAATGTTATTTATAGATCCAGAACATTTCAGAAAAGGATTTGGAACTGAAATACTTCAACACTTGTTAACTGAAGATCATATCCAAAAAGTTGATGTAAACAAAGATAACGAGCAAGCCTTGAACTTTTATATTAAAAATGGATTTAAATCATATAAAGAATCTTCACATGATGAACAAGGCAGAGATTATCCAATCATACATCTAAAATTATAATTTAAATTGGGGTTTTGCTTATGAATAAACAGACTAATATGTTATTACTTATTTCAATTATTGCAATTTCACTAGCTGCCATATTAGTAAAGCTATCAAACGCCCCTTCTAGCGTAATAAGCATGAACAGAATGTTTATAGCAGTCATCTTGCTAGTACCCTTTGCATATCGATATAAAAAAGAAATCTTCAAATTAAACCTTAAAGATTTTCTATATCTTGTATTAGCTGGTCTATTTTTAGCTCTTCATTTCGGATTATGGTTTGGTTCATTAAAATTAACAACCGTTGCTAGTTCAACAGTCATATTATCTTTACAACCCATTATTGCGGTTTATGATACAAATAAATCTAATCCAGACAATTCATTAAATCATTATTATAAGCTAATTTATTTCTGTAATAGAGTTAGTGGAGAATTAACAACAAGTGTTGAAACCAGTTCAGTTAAATACTTTGGAATCAATAATTTACCTGAACTATCGACTAAAAGAAATACAACAAAACAAATTAAAGAATGCTTTGAAAATAGAACAAATCATACTATTATTGAATAATTAAGTAATAAAAAAGAGCAAGTGTCAAAAAGTAAGAGAAATTTTCTCTAGACACTTTTTTGACACTTGCTCAAACGGATCAACTTACCAAATGCAAGAAAATCCAGCAATATCAACGTCTTGGATTAGTTGATTATTAAGGTACAAACGGAGAGTGAGGGATTCGAACCCTCGAGACGCTTGTGGCGCCTACACACTTTCCAGGCGTGCTCCTTCGGCCAACTCGGACAACTCTCCACAAACAAAAAAATCAGAAGCGATATTTCACCTCTGATTATATGACCCCTACGGGATTCGAACCCGTGTTACCGCCGTGAAAGGGCGGTGTCTTAACCGCTTGACCAAGGGGCCTTATGGCTCCACAGGTAGGACTCGAACCTACGACCGATCGGTTAACAGCCGATAGCTCTACCACTGAGCTACTGTGGAATAATAATGGAGCGGGTGATCGGAATCGAACCGACAACATCAGCTTGGAAGGCTGAGGTTTTACCACTAAACTACACCCGCTTAAGTAAATAATATATATATGGGGCGACTGATGGGAATCGAACCCACGAATGTCGGAACCACAATCCGATGCGTTAACCACTTCGCCACAATCGCCATACTTGTTTAAAAAAGTATGGCTCAGGACGGAATCGAACCGCCGACACAAGGATTTTCAGTCCTTTGCTCTACCGACTGAGCTACTGAGCCAAAATATAAATGGCGGTCCCGACGGGAATCGAACCCGCGATCTCCTGCGTGACAGGCAGGCATGTTAACCGCTACACCACGGGACCATCATTAAAAAGTATTGCGGGAGGCGGATTTGAACCACCGACCTTCGGGTTATGAGCCCGACGAGCTACCGAACTGCTCCATCCCGCGCTAATAATAAGTAATTTGGCTACCTTATTAATATAACACATTCATTAATATTATGTCAATAAAATTTTAATAAATTTTTATTAAAAATGGTGACCCCTACGGGATTCGAACCCGTGTTACCGCCGTGAAAGGGCGGTGTCTTAACCGCTTGACCAAGGGGCCTCTAATTGAGAACTACTTAAGTATATATAGAAATATAAAGAACGTCAATGCTATTTCTTTACTTTTCTTAATAAAAATTTGAACTTTTAACATCTATGTGACAATTGTCACTAAAGGGAGAAATAATCATTCAAAACACACTCTTTTTTATCTTCTAAAGTGTCATTTTTTCATGACTTTTACAGAAAAAAATGATCATAAAGTAGTTTTTTTGAAGTCATTGTGAAAAAGATGAATTAAAATTCCACATTTTTAATAAAGTATACATTAAGTTATATAGACATCTCTATGTTGCTTGTTTGGCCTGTCTTGCAACTTACAACGACTCTATGTTTCATGTTTGGCCTGTCTTGCAATTTACAGCTGCTCTATGTTGCTTGTCACCCTCCACTAGCAATATTCACCCTCCCCCTCCAACAAAAAACAGAAATTCTAATATTAAATTAGAATTTCTGTTCCTTTTCCCTGCACTTCCATACGCTTTCTTCCACTTCCGCACACTATCTACTTACTACTTTCTACTATCTACTTCAAATACTCTATCATCTTGTCACTTGCGTTCTTAGCCATTTGTACACAGTCTGGTAATCCGACTGCATCAAATGAAGCGCCTGTTATGATAAGGTTATGATAATTCTGATCGATATGTTCTTGTATATCTCTAATACGATCAATATGACCGACTTCATATTGAGGCATGCTGTGTGGTAATTTCGTTACGATAAAGAATTCTGGTTCTCCTTTAATCGTCATGATTTTATTCAAATCATTTAGAGCGACTTGTTTCAATTGTTCTTCGTCTTTGTGATGAATAATATTTGAGCCTGGTTTACCTACATATGCTCTTAATAAGACTTTTCCTTCTGGTGTTGTATGTGGCCATTTTTTGTTTGTCCAAGTACATGCTGTTATGGCTGTATCACTTGTTCTTGCGATTACAAATCCAGTTCCATCTTTATCATTCACGACTTGGTCTTTATCAAATGCCATAACGACTGTTGCCACACTTGTTGAAGGCATATAGTTAAAGTAATCTAATTTAAGGTCATCTTCAAACCATTTAACGAAATGTTGGTGTGGTATTGTAACAATTACACCATCATATTCATGCTCTTCATTATTTATCGTCAAAATTGTTTTGTTATCTTTTTCTACTAAATTTTGAACTGGAGCGTTTAAATGTATTTGAACTCCTTTATCTTCAAGACTATCACGTAAAGTTTGAATGAATGATTCAAGGCCATGTCTAAATTGTTTAAATTGACCTTTTGGTTTAACTGTTACTTTTTTATCAGCATTATTTTTTGCTTTTTGAGCTATCATGCCTTTTATTAAGCCGCCCTCTTTTTCTTCTTGTTCTTTAAAATGAGGAAATGTTGTTTTTAAGCTTAATTTATCAATATTTGCACCATAAATACCTGCCATTAAAGGTTCGATTAAGTTTTCTAATACTTCATCACCTAATCTTTGTCTAAAGAAATGGCCGATTGATATATCTGTATGCATCGGTTTAACAGGTAAGAAATAATCTAATCCTGCTCTTAATTTAGCTGCTGGCGAAATCAATTGTGTCTTAAGAAATGGTTTGATTTCTGTAGGTATACCCATAATTGAACCGCCTGGTATTGGATATAACTTATTATGGCTGTAAATATATGATTGCCCTGTTTTATTTGTTACTAAATCATCAGCAATCCCAATTTCTTCAGCCAATTCTGTCATAATTGTCTTTCTACCTAAGTAAGATTCTGGCCCTAGTTCAATTGTATAACCATCTTTACGATACGTTTTGATTTTGCCGCCTACTCTGTCTGATTGTTCATATACATCAATTTCTGCATTTGGATAATCTCTTCTTAAATAATGGGCAGCAGATAACCCAGTTATCCCTGCCCCTATTATTGCAATTCGTTTTGACATTCTTATCACTTCTTTCTTAATCGAATATCGAATTAGAATTTTTTCTTAATTGCTGATACCATTGCTTCTATAAATTCAGGATCAATATTTGGCATTGGTGGTCTGTGATATTTCACGCCTAATTCATCACAAACAACTTTACATTCATAGTCGTTATCATATAATACTTCTAAATGTTCACATACAAATCCTACTGGTGTATAAATAAAGTGTTTATAGCCATGTTCATTATATAAGTCTCTTGTTAAATCTTGAACATCTGGTCCTAACCAAGGTTCTCCAGTTTGACCTTCTGATTGCCAACCTACTGATACATGTTTAATGTTAGATTCTTCACTTAAAATTTTAGCAGTTTCTTCTAATTGATCAGGGTATGGATCATTTGCTTTTTTAATTTTTTCAGGCAAACTATGCGCAGAAACGATTAATACTGTTTCATCATGACTTTCTTCTGGAATCGTTTGTAATGTTTCATCAATCATGTTTGTCCAGTAAGAAATAAATGCTGGTTCATTGTAAAATTGCTCAATGTGATGCATTGAAATGCCGTATTTATCTGCTTCTTCTTGAGCACGTTTATTATAACTTCCAACTGAGAAATTAGAATAATGAGGTGCTAATACAATCGTAACCGCTTCTTCAATACCATCATTATGCATTTGTTCTACTGCATCTTCAATAAATGGATGAATATGTTTTAAACCAATGTACAATTTAAATTCAACATCTTCATATGCTTCATTTAAAGCGCCAAGTAAACTTTCTGCTTGTTTCTCTGTTGTACCTGCTAATGGTGAAATACCACCAATCGCTTTATAACGTCCTTTTAAGTCTTCAATTTGCTCATCAGATGGCTTACGACCATGTCTAATGTGTGTATAATAAGGTACAATGTCACTTTCTTTATAAGGTGTACCATATGCCATAACTAAAAGTCCCACTTTTTTATTCATCTTCTATACTCCCTTTAATAAAATTAAGCTGTTTAATAACCTATCTTTGTTGTGATTTATATTTTGCTGAATAATCATGCACAAACTGAGCAACTCTTCTCAATGTATCAGGTTGTACTTCTGGAAAGACACCATGTCCAAGATTAAAGATATAATTATGGTCTACTAAACCTTGATCCAATATTTGAACGAGTCTTTGTTCAATAACTTCCCATGGTGCTAGTAAAATAGCTGGATCTAAGTTTCCTTGTAACGTCTTAGTAATACCTTTTTCCCTAGCTTCTTTGATTTGTAAGCGCCAATCTAGCCCGATTACATCAACCGGTAATTGATTCCATTCTTCTATTAAATGGCTTGCTCCAACACCAAATGTTGTAACAGGTACGTTCTTTTCTTTAATTGCTGCAAAAATTTTATTCATAGATGGTCTAATGAAATAATGATAATCTTCAGCATTTAACGCACCTACCCATGAATCGAATACTTGAATCATCTTACATCCAGCATCAATTTGAGCATGTGTATAGCGAATTGCCATATCTGCTAATGTATCCATTAATTTAAACCAAGCTTCTGGCTGTTTATACATAAACGCTTTAGTCTTATTATAATTTTTAGAAGGTCCACCTTCAATCATATAGCTCGCTAGCGTGAACGGTGCGCCAGTAAATCCTATTAATGGTACGTTTAGTTGTTCTTCTGTTAAAAGTTTAATCGTATCTAAGACATATTTCACGTCTTCTTCAGGATTGATTTGACCTAATCGATTAATATCAGAAATGTCTTTAATAGGGTTATGTATAACAGGTCCTATTCCAGATTTAATTTCTACATCTACACCAATTCCAGTTAAAGGTGTCATAATATCTTTATATAAAATTGCAGCATCAGTATTATATTGATCTACTGGTAATTTTGTAACATATGCACAAAGTTCTGGTTGATGTGTAATTTCAAATAATGAATACTTTTCTTTAATTTTTCTATATTCAGGCTGTGATCTACCTGCTTGCCTCATAAACCAAACTGGTGTATGAGTTGTTTTTTCTCCCTTTGCTGCTTTTAAAATTGTATCGTTAAACGGTACACTCATTTATTTCACCTCATTATAATCATTACAATCTATTTTAACATATTCTATTATAAAGACATCTATGTGTACAAAAATTCATAAATTATACAAAAGATTTCATGTATTGGTTGATTTTAGCGCTTACATGTTTATAATCTAATTAAAGAGATATAGGAGGTATATCATTATGAAATGTTATATAACAACAGGTACGTATCATTTTCTGCATAGTATAATGAAGAAACATCCAGATGAAGATATTCATCATTATACGAGACAAGATACGACAGTACTTATTCATGAAACAAATGGTGATACAGTATTTGCACAACCAAGAGAATATCGAATATTAGAATCAAAAGGTGTTTTTATCAATCATGAATTTATAGCAGCAAGCTACATTCCTGTATCTGATGAAATGCAACATCGATTCGAAAATCATTATGTAGATATCGACAGTCAATTTGATAATTTCGAAGGGTTCGAATCATTTAGATTACTTAAACCTCGAAAAGGCGATACTTATATGATATTAGTAGGTTTCGATTCAAACGAATTATATGAAGATTTCACAAAATCATCTTTCTATGCGGAATATTTCTCAAGAGAGGCTACTCGTAAATTCTCTGGCGCTGAACAATATTCAACAGCAAATTATACAAAGTATTGGTATAGACCTGAAGAAGATGAAGAAACAGAAAACGAAGAAGCATAATTATAAAATAAAAAAGAAGAAATGATTCTCACTGAGTCATTTCTTCTTTTTTATTTGTTATTAATCTCTAAGTAGCTCTTGATGTTTTTTAATTTTCTTAATGGACGAATCTATTGTTAACCAACCAACAACGAAGAATAATATAACGAAATAAATCGCTGTAACAAATTTCAAGATATATATGATTGATAAAATAATACCTAATACAAGCATGATATTAATTAAAAACTGATGATAGCCTTTAACAACTTGTCCTTCACTAACCGGCCATACTTGTGGCCACAACCCGTATGCTTGTTGTTTATAAAATTGAGATAATTGTAATATCAACAAGTACATGATTAAAGCACCTAATATGGCTGATATGAATGGCTGATCAATCCACCAAATTAATACAAGTCCGATAATCAATAATCTTAATACGATAAAGAATGCATCTTTCCCTCTCGCAAAACTTCTTACAAATAAGAATTTATACATATAATTTTGATTAAATTTCTTAGGACTCGGAACTTTTAAGAAGACATCTAAATATCTTCTGCGAACTGTTCGTTCATTTAATACTTTTACATCTGTAAACATATTAACGAATTTATAATAATTCATCTTATGATTATGTTCGATAGTGATTAATGTTTCCCACTGATAAAAAGTACCTCTATTGATATTTTCTAATAAAATAATTAAAGCAATCAATACGACAATAGATAATAGACCTGATAAAGCCCCTACTTTTAAAGTTGTGTAATAACCACTCGCATATACGATAAAGAGTAATACATTAATTCCCCATATTTCTAAACCATATTTTAACCAGAACCATTTCATCATCAGTCCTAGAATTGGAAAGATGAAACTCAAAACCATTACCGTGATATATAAATAAAATTTACCACCCATTAATTGATAGAATAATGGTAAACCGATCACTAATATTACGACTGGTAAATATAGTCGATTAAAATAACTATAAGTCAGTGCTTTTCTAATATAGAGCGTTAAGTCTTTTTCAAATGGTAACAAATATAACTTATCTGCTTCTCTAAAGAAAGTCCTCATTGGAAATATCGAACAAATAGATAATATAACTGAAAAGATTAAACGATAGTTAATATTTTGTGGAATATCTTTTAACCAATTACTATAGCCCAACGCAAAAGCGCCAATCATAATGGTTATAAATATCAAGAAATGACCATTAAAGATGAATTTATTGTAATTCATTTTCTCTAATACTTCTTCTCTTTGTCTAACCTTATATAAAGTATTTACATCATTCATACGCTTCACCTTGTGTTAAATGTATATAAATATCATCTAGTGTTGCATTAGTAAGTCCAGTTTTTTCTCTCAATTCTTCTAAATTGCCCATCGCTACTAAACGACCTTGATGTAATATAATAAATCGGTCGCAATATCTTTCAGCAGTTGCAAGTATATGTGTAGACATTAATACTGAAGAGCCTTGATTACGTCTTTCTACTATTAAATCTAACATTGTTTGTATACCTAATGGATCTAACCCTAAGAATGGTTCATCTATGATATATTGTGTCGGTTCAACTAAGAATGCACAAACAATCATAACTTTTTGTTTCATACCTTTTGAAAAATGTATCGGAAAGACTTTTAATTCATTTTCAAGTCTTAGTCTTTTCAATAACGGCATTGCCTTTTCAAGCGCTGTATCTTTATCAATACCATATGCCATTGCAGTCATGTAAATATGTTCTTCTAAAGTTAATTCATCATATAAAACTGGACTTTCTGGTATATATGTAAGATTTCTTCTATAAGATTCTATATCTGCTTTAATATCTATATTATTAATGGACATCTCACCTTGTTGTGGTGTTAATAAGCCAAGTATATGTTTAATTGTTGTACTTTTCCCTGCACCATTTAATCCAATAAGTCCTACGACTTCACTTGGTTTACATTCAAATGAGATATCATGGATAACAGCTTTTTTACCGTATCCACCTGTTAAATTATTCACTTTAATTGTCACGTGAACACACCTCCAAAATATATTGTAGCATGTTCTCAATGTTACATTCATTAAATATTATCTTTATCAGTGAGATGATATTACGAGCATGATATAATAAAACTAATATTTACATAGGAGATGATAGTATGTCAGAAACAATATTCAGCAAAATTATCGATGGTGAAATCCCATCATTCAAAGTTTACGAAAATGATTATGTATATGCATTCTTAGATATTTCTCAAGTAAGTAAAGGACACACATTACTTATACCAAAGAAAGCTTCACCAAATATTTATGAAACAGACCCAGAAACAATGAAACACATAGCTGAAGCTTTACCAATCGTTGCAAATGCCATCAAAAAAGCTTTCAATCCTGATGGTTTAAATATTATTCAAAATAATGGTGAGTATGCTTCACAATCTGTATTCCATATCCACTTCCACTTAATCCCTAGATATAAAGAAGATATTGATGGATTCGGTTATATTTGGAATACAAATGAAGACCAATTAGATGATGAGAAAAAAGCAGAAATCGCACAAACAATTCAACAGCATTTTTAATACACTGCATGTTTATAAAAATTCAGGGTATATATTTAAATAAGAGATATCAAGGAGGATAATTATGAAATTTTCAAGACTCGCAATTGGTGTTGGTGTAGGATTTGTTACAGGTTTTACAACAGCCATTTTAAATACAGACCGTTCTGGTGATGCTTTAAAGACAGATTTAAAATCAACTGCTGACGGATCTAAAATTCAATTAAGTGAAATTAAAGACAATGCTATTGAAATAAAAGATTATGTATTAAAGACTAAAGACGAAAGCCAAATTGCCATTCAATCATTAAGTGAAGAAATTAAAACGATGATTAATGAATTTAAAGCTGATATTAACCCTAATATTGAACAAATACAGAAAAATATTGAAAATATTAGCAATCGTGGCAATGAAATTCAAAAAGAAATTCAAAATACTAAGCTTCCATTTCTAAAAAATTAGAAAACGTGTTAAAATTATTATATTATTAAAGTGTTATAACTAAGCATGATACATTAGTATCATGCTTTTATTATACAAACAAAGGGGGATTTAACTATGTCGAATGAATTGGACATGATTGAAAAAATGTTATTTACTCATAAGGTTTCACAGTTATCTAAAGCTTTATGGAAGACAATCGAGAAAGATTGGCAGCAATGGATTAAGCCTTTCGACTTAAATATTAATGAACATCATATTTTAATTATTATTAGAAGCTTAAATGAAGCTACAATATCTGAAGTGAGTAAATATGGCGTTATGCATGTATCTACTGTTTTCAATTTCGCTAAAAATTTAGAAAAACGTGGCTATTTAACAATGCCTAAAAGTCAGCACGATAAGCGTACGACTTATTTAGAATTAACAGATAAAGGTCTTGCAGTGTTAAGAAAGACATATTTAAACTATTCAAATGATACGAACAGATTATATGAAATTGCTGCAGATTATGAGAAAGTCATGTACAATATGCCAGAATTTACAGATGTGAAATATATCGTTGGTCAAATATATGGTAGCGACTTTATTCATCACATTGAACAAAACCATGAGCAATTAAGAAAATATCTACTTGACGAACAGTCTGAGGATGATGCATAATATCAAGATAAATCATATCTTAGAAGGTGACATTAACCATGTTTTTGTGTTCTAAATCAATTAATATACAGTCTCGTTATGGATTGCAGAGAATTGTATTAATTAGTGCTTTAGTTTCATTCTTAACATTTATCGTCACTTACGAAATATTCAATTATATACAAACAGAACCTTTAAAGGACGATAAGTTTATACTATTCTTATTCGTCCTTTGCTTAATTTATCCAATTCATAAATTGTTGCATTTGATTGTATTAATGTATTATCGTAAGTCATTTAAAATGAACAAAACGACTAAAGCTAAACGTGCTTTACCTTTATATAATATTAGAGTAGATCAACCAGTTAATAAGATTGTATTTTGTTTTGCACTTATTTGCCCACTCGTTACGATAACTACCCTATCTATTGCACTCGTAAATATAATTCCACAATATGGACATTACATTTTATTTATCATGTCTATCAATATTGGCATATCAATTATCGATTTACTTTATTTGAAGATTATTTTATTTACAAAAAAAGGTACTTATATTGAAGAAAGAAAAAATGGTATCGAATTGTTAACAAAACGTTCACTGGATGCCGAACATTTATAGTTTATTTTTTGTATTTAAAATAGTATATATGCTATATTTATCATTGTATTCTTACAAAAGGAGTTCTATTTATGAAATCAATTAAAAAAATAGTGTTACCTGTAACACTTTCAGCATCAGTATTAACTTTAGGCGCTTGTGGTAATGGTTCAGATAATTCTGGAGAAACTTTAGTAGAAACTAAAGCCGGAAACGTAACTTCACAAGACGTACTAGACAAAATGGGTAGTAACGAAGTCGCACAAAATGCATTTCAAATTGTACTTAACAAAGTCTTAAAAGATAAATACGAAGACAAAGTTGATACGAAGAAATTAGACAAACAAGTTGATAAACAAATCGAGCAATACGGTGGTAAGAAGAAATTTGAAGAAGCACTACAACAAGAAAAACCAGGTGCTACTATAAAAGACTTTAAAGAATCTCAAAAAACTTCTAAATATCAAGAAGAATTTATCAACGATGCCGTAAAAGTTTCTGACAAAGAAATCGATGAAAATACTAAAAAGGCTTCACATATCTTAATCAAAGTTAAATCAGATGATTCTGATGAAGGTTTAAGTGATAAAGCAGCTAAGAAAAAAGCTGAAAAATTACTAGCTCAAATTAAGAAAAACCCAGACGACTTTGAAAAAATTGCTAAGAAAGAATCACAAGATGAAGGTACTAAATCTAAAGGCGGCGCTCTAGGATTTGTATTGAAAGGTCAAATGGATGAGTCATTTGAAAAAGCATTATTCAAACTTAAAAAAGATGACGAAATTTCAGATGTTGTTAAATCTCAATATGGTTACCATATTATAAAAGCAGATAAAGGCGAACCATCTAAGAAAGAAAAAGCGAGCCTTAAAGAACAATATCGTCAACTAAAAATCCAAAAAGAACCTAAGATCATCATCAATGCTTACAAGAAATTATTAGATGAATACAAAGTTGACTACAAAGATAAAGATATTAAAAAAGCAATCGAAGATAATATCTTAAACGAAAAAGCATTACAACAACAACAAATGCAAGCAGCACAACAATCATCAGCAAGCTAAAATTAAAAAGCTATGAAGAAACGTTAAACGTTACTTCATAGCTTTTTTTGATTAATCTAAAGTTTCAGGTTTATAAAATTGTCTATTTTCTAAAGCAAAGATGCGCTCTGTAAATTGACCTTTATCTACTTTTTTAAGATGTTTTTCAAACATCATCATTCTTGCATCAATATTATCAATAAAATGAAGAATTTCTGCTTCTTTAACCATAGGTAATTTTGGTGAACCATACTCTAATTTACCGTGGTGACTTAAAACTAAATGTCTCAATAAGAGGACTTCTTCCCCTTCTATATTGTGCTCTTTTGCAACTTGTGCAATTTCATCACTAACGATTGAAATATGACCTAATAAGTTCCCTTCAACTGTGTATGATGTAGCGACTGGTCCTGATAACTCTTTTACTTTACCTAAGTCATGCAAGATAATACCACTATATAATAAGCTTCTATTTAATATTGGATAAATATCACACAATGCCTTCGCTTGTCTTAACATTGTTACAACATGATAGCTTAAGCCAGAAACAAAATTATGATGATGTGAACTAGCTGCTGGGAATGTAAAATACTCTTTTTGATATTTTTTAAGTAATATACGTGTAATTCTTTGTAATTTAGCATTTTCAATATCTAGTATATACGTCATAATTTCTTCTGACATATCATCGATTGATAATGGCGCCGCTTCTAAGAAGTTTTCCAATTTCACATTATCTTCATCTACAGCCACTCTAAATTGATTAACTTTCATTTGTTTTCTTCCACGATAATCAATAACGTCACCTTTCACACGAATAATCGTTTCAGGTACGAGTAGTTGAATATCTTCATTTGTTACCGTCCATACTTTTGCTTCTATATCACCACTTTTATCTTTAAGATAAAGTGTCATATATGGTTTACCTTGAGCTGTAACACCTTGAGTTGCTCGATGAATCAAAAAGTAATGATCTACTGAGTCTCCTGGTTTCAATGTCTCTATAGTTCTCATTTGCTCTTAGCTCCTTCTATTTTTGTCAGCGTAATTGTTTGTTTCTGAGGTACATTTTGATCTTTATTACAAGTGAAATAAAGTATTTGAATATCATCTTTCATACTCATTAAATATTTAATCATAATTTCTTTACGATGTTTATCAAAATGCACAAATGCATCATCAACGATAATTGGAAATGGATAATATTTTTGTAATGATTTAATTAAACTAAATCTTAACGCGATATATAATAATTCTTTCGTTGATTGACTTAATTCAGTAGGATGGAATATTTGTCCATTTTCATGTCTAACTTGTACATTTTGTTCTTCATAAATAACTTGATTATATCTGCCTTCTGTTAATGCTTTTAAAATATCTGTAGCATCTTTTACAACATAAGGTAGTCGTTTATCTTTAATTTGTTTAATATGTGCTTCAACTAAGTTTTGTAAATAACTCAATGCAGCCCAATCATTTGCAGTTTCATTCACTTTATCTTTAAGTAAATGGTATTCATGTCTTAAAGCTGAAAGTGTTTCATCCGTTTCCATATGATTGATTTGAGCATTCAAATCACTTAATTCTGCTTGAACATTTAAATAACGATCATTATATTCATCAACTTGACCTTCTAACTGAGTACGTTCATTTTCTAGGTCTGTTTTTGTCATATAACTTAGTTGTGTATTTTTATCGTAATCGTAATTTTGATTGTTCAATAAATCTGTTAAATAATTAAATCGTTTTAAATCCTCATGATAAGACACATATGCTTTATGATGACGATAATAAGCTTCTTCATTATCTACACTAATGAAGTCAAATAATGATTGAATCACATTGTTATTTTCTTCTAAACGTTCATTCAATGCATTTATTTCATTGGTTAATAATGCTTGTTGGTCGTTATTGCGTGATTGAATATTAAATTCTTTTTGATGTTCGTCTAAAGCTTGTTTGACATCATGAAATAGTGAAATCTCTTGATAATGTAATCCAGCATGACTCACAATGCTATCAGCTTCTCTATAAAATGCTTCTAAAGCTGCTTGTTTCTCATCTCTTATTTTAGTAATGCGTGTAATTTCTAATCTATTTTGTTTAATTTTTCTAATTGTCGACAATGCATCATTTAATAATTGTGAAGATATTTGATTAGATACATGTAAACTTACTTTAGTTTCTTTAAGTGCTCTTTCTTTAGTCTCAATAATTTCTTCTACTTGTTCAAGTTCTTTATTTAATTCAGATTGCTTAGTAGATAGTATCTCTTGAGACTGATAATAACTTTCTAATTCTTGTCTAATTTTCGTTTGTTCATCAAGATTAAAGTCTAAATCATAAAATTGCTTTAAGTGTTGAACTTTCTCTTCTAATTCATCTATTTCTTTAGAAAATGCTTGATCATGATTTAACTCTTTAGATTTAATCATAAAGGCTAATCCAACTAATACAACACCTACAACAGCGAATATAGCACTAAATACAATTTGTGATGCAATAAACGCATAAATGGCAATTGCGATTAATAATATGCCACCAATGCCAGAAGCAAGTCTATATTGTTTACTTCTCTTTTCACTTTCTTCTTTTTGCTTATTAAAGCTTTCTTCCATTTTTTTGTATAGTGATTTCTTTTCGCCAAGCTCTAGCGCTTTTTGATTATATACTTTCTTTTGTTCATAGTTTTCATCAGATACGAGATCATTATGCAATTTATCAACATTGTTAGAGTAACGCTCTTGTTCAATTGATAATTGGTTGAGCGAACGTTTTATTTGTTCGCGTTCTGCAACGTTTTCTTCTCTAATGCGATTGACTTCAGCTATATGTGTCTTCATCGCGTCAGACGTATCTACATCTAAAAATTCTTCATTCCAGCCGATATCTTGTCTAAGTAATTCATTATCACGTTCAGCATTATCGATTTGCTGGTTTAATTGTTTTAATTCTTGATGTTTCTCTTTAATATCTGATTCTCTTTGTCTAATACTATTGAGCGCTTTTTCATCTCGTTCAGACATAACTTTAACATTTTCTAAAGTATGTACGACTTGTCCAAGCTTTTCATTTCTTAGCGTTAAATCGCGTTTAATACTTTCATTAGAACGTACAGCTGATTCATAGCGCTCTATCCCTTGTTCAGGGAATTCATATGGTTCTATATTTAAATTGCTTTCTAACTTCTTCCATTCAACCACTTCGTTATGTAGTGAAATTTCTTTTTCTTTACTTGTTAACCTATCAGTAAGTTTACCGAGATTCTCTTTTAATTGATTTAATCTTCGAGATGTTTTATCACGTTCATCTTGAAGTCTTTCATATTCTGAAAGTTTCTTTTCTTCGTTTTTAATCTTAATTTCTAAATCATTCAACTGCTCTAATTGAACATTTAGCACTGGATTTTTACCATTCTTCTTATATAATGCATCTTTCTCAACTTGCATTAAATCACTCATACCTGTGAACTCAGTTGAACCGAGTGCACCTGCTTGAAGTAAATACATTTGAAGTTGGTCTTCAGTTAAGTTCTTATGAATATCTTGTAATCCTAATACATTAAAAGAGAAGATACCTTGATAAGTTCGTTTATTAATGAAATTTAACTTTTGTTTCAGCCATTCTTCATCTTTAACTTTACCGTTAGAAAGATATACTTTAACGTCACCTGTTACGCGACCTTTAACTCTTTCAACTTCAACAATTTGACCATCGAAATCTAACACTAACTTACCGCCGTATTGGTTCCCTAGTCTTGGTTCCAATCTTGGTTCATTTTCTTTTTTAGTTGGAAAGCCAAATAATATAGAATGAATAAATGCTTGTATCGTTGATTTTCCTGCTTCATTCTCACCATATATTTGCATAAAACTTTGATCAAATTTTATTTTTCTAGACATGAGTTGGCCATAGCCATAAATTTCTAAAGATTTAATTTTCATCGCTTTAACCTCTCATTCTTCTTTTTAAAATTGCTTCCCCACGCTCAATAAGTGCTTGTTTATCAACATCACTAAATGGCTCTAAAAATCGATTTGCTTTTGGATTCATATACAAATCACTGAGTGCTTCTTCAAGAATGTTCTCGTCTTGTAGGATATCATCATTGAACTCATTCGCTAAAGCTACTTCTGAATCTTGATCAAAGAATACATTCAACTGTTCAACAAAGATAAAGTTTGTTTGATTCTCTTCATACTCTTGTATCAATTGAATAACTTGGTTAATTTCATCTTGTTTTAAAATTTCATCATGTTTAACATAAACATCTAATTGATAAAAAGCCTTACCTTCAGTTCTCACACTATCTTTGAATTTTTGTATCGCTTCGTATAATGCATGCTTACCTTTAGCTTGAGTTTCAATGACCGCTTTTTCAAACCTAATATATTGAGTTGGTTTGAATGATGCTTGTAATTTAGACTCATCACCTTCAACTAATAAATAACCCTTTTCACCTTTTTCTTTAAAATGACGGGCTTGTATATTACCAGGATAATGGACTTGAGATAACTCACTAATCATTGCTCTTTCGTGAATATGCCCCAATGCCCAGTAATGATATAATTTGCTATTTAAATCTTCAATATTGAATTCAGTATATCTTTGCTTCACTCCTGAAGCTTGTGAATATGTACCATGTAATACACCAATATGTATCCCTTTATTACCTGTAGATTCAGGATATTCATCAATTTTATTCTCATAACTTTGATCTTTTTGATAACTAAAACCATGTAAATAAACAACTTGTCCATTTTTCGTAATAAGTTGATAAGTAGAAACTTTATCAGAGAAAACTGTAACATTCTCTGGCCAAACTGTATGGACACCAACAGATAAAGGATCGTGGTTACCATGTATAATATAAACAAAAATTTGTTCATCTTGTAGTCTAAGAAATTGCTCTCTTAAAAACACTTCCGCACGCAAAGTTCTATTATTTTGATCAAATAAATCCCCTGCAATGACGATGAAGTCAACTTGCTCTTTAATTGCGTCGTCAACAATTTTTCTAAAACTATTATATGCACTTTGTTTTACATCGCTTAAAATAGAAGGGCTTAAATAATGTCTAGACTTAAATGGACTATCAAGGTGTAAATCCGCACAATGTATAAATTTAATCATATACCTAACCTCTTTCAATATTAGCTCATTTCTTAATTATTATATTCAAGCTCAACCAATAGAATAATCAGATTTATAAAGATTTTTAATGCTTTAATTTTACCATATTCCGCGCGTATACGATACATCGCACATATAAGATTAAACAACAAAAAAGCGACATATGAATTGTTAATTCGTGAGATTGTAATGGATACGTTATGAACACTTTCGCCCAAACTTGTTCATAATGGGGCCTTGTGAACACTTTCGCCCAAACTTGTTTATAACGGGGCTCTTGATTACAAAACTCAGTCAAGTCCATATGTTTGTGTAATATCTTTAGTATGTAATCAACCTTTGGTTTTTAATGAATCGAACAACTATATTTGTTTTGAAGTTTA